>NZ_VIKZ01000080.1:0-13665 GCF_009711985.1 Dolichospermum sp. UHCC 0260
TGATTAAATTTACTTATGGGTTGCCAGTGGCGTTGCTGGTGGGTGCGTTTTTGGTAGTCTGGACAGGACTATCAAAATCTGGCGAGTATCTGGGCGTTAATTTGTCTGAATCAGAATAACCAGGATTAAAGGATGTACAGGATGATTTTTTTGTTTAAGAAAAAATGATATATATATTAATGATATAATATCTTTAAATCCTTATACCAACAGAAAATTAAACAATAACAATCCTGTAAATCCTCAAATCCTGGACATCCTGATTCTGACAAAAAATGCTGATTTTTGTGACATTATATTAGTAATTAAATATAGGAGAAAATAAAATGACATTTAAAGAACAACTGGTTACAGAAATTGAATCAATGACAGAAGAAGAAATAGCAGAAGTGCTGATGATGGTTAAAAATATGAAAATTAAAAAAGCAAAACCTCCTCAACGTCTAGGTTCAGGTAAATCAATTTTACGCCATGCTGGTAAATGGCAAGGTGATGATCTTAAAGATTGTTTACAAGCAGTGTATGATGCGCGTGGTTTAGCTGAATTTTAATCATATTAATAATATACTTATGTATTTAACGATTTGGAAATAGGGATTTATAAGTTCACAAATCACAATCCTGTACATCCTCAAATCCTGGATATCCTGATTCAGACAAAATAGAAATTTTTCAATGATAGAAAAAAATATTCTACCAACAGTCACAAACAATTCATAAATCACAATCCTGTACATCCTCAAATCCTGGCTATCCTGATTCAGACAAAATAGCAATTTTTCAATAATAGAAAAAAACATTCACAAACAATTCACAAATCACAATCCTGTACATCCTCAAATCCTGGATATCCTGATTCTGACCAAAAAAATACCTAAAAACCCATACACCAAAAGACTTTTAACTCCGTTCCCATTCCCTGCGATCGCTTTTCTCCTGTTTGTTCTTGAGTGAAGGCGAACTTTATCCTAAAATGGCCAGTAGGCATTTGGTGAAGTGGTTGATTTTAATTGCCTCTTCCTCCTAAAAACGAATCAAAAGCAGTTAAAAGTAAGATAAGTCACCTGTGAGTAGCTCCTAAACAAAAGCTAACAGCTTGATATTGGATGCTCAAAAAGGTAGGTTAGATGTTTTGAGTATCTTAGAGAGTATGATGAAAACTATGAAAGCTGAACATATTGATTTTCCAGTGCTACACTCGGAATTATTCTTACGTCATCGTCTACAGGTAGTAGAGGAATTGTGGGAGTCGGTGCTGCGTCAAGAATGCGGTCAAGAAATGGTGGATCTTTTGCGTCAACTGCGGGATTTATGTTCCCCAGAAGGACAAGCCACAAATGACCTAGCTGCCTCTGCTGTAGAATTGATTGAACAATTGAATATCAATGAAGCAATTCGTGCGGCGCGTGCCTTTGCGTTGTACTTTCAGTTGATTAATATTATTGAGCAGGAATACGAGCAAAAGCAGCAATTAAATCGCTATACTGGGGAAACTGACGAGGACGTTTTCCCCAGTATAATTTATTCCACTAATCAACGAGATGAAGAATTACCTGTTACGAAAGAAATAGGTAGCGACTTAATGACAGCAGAAACTCCCCAAAAAGGAACTTTTGCGGCTTTATTTCCCCTGTTATTTAAGTTGAATGTCCCACCCCAACAAATTCAACGCCTGATTTCCCAACTGGATATCCGCTTAGTTTTCACTGCACACCCGACGGAAATTGTCCGTCATACTATCCGGGATAAACAGCGTCAGGTGGTTCATCTTTTGCAAAAACTAGATGAAGCCCAAAATCGTGCTAGTAGCTATCCTTGGGAAACCTTGGAGGTGAAGGAAAGATTACTGGAAGAAATTCGCCTCTGGTGGCGCACTGACGAATTACATCAGTTTAAACCAACGGTTTTGGATGAAGTAGATTATGCTCTTCACTACTTTCAGGAAGTGTTGTTTGATGGTATTACGCAACTATACAAACGCTTCAAATATTCTTTGGGGGAAACTTTTCCCTGGTTACAACCACCGACGACAAATTTTTGCTCTTTTGGTTCTTGGGTAGGTTCAGACCGAGATGGTAATCCTTCGGTGACACCGGAGGTAACGTGGAAAACCGCTTGTTATCAACGAAAAATGGTCTTAGAGCGGTATATTAAGTCAGTTAAAGAGTTAGTGTCTTTATTGAGTGTATCTATGCACTGGAGTGATGTACTACCAGATTTGCTAGAGTCTTTGGAGTTGGATCAATCACAGTTAAGTGGGGTGTATGATGATTTAGCATTGCGTTTCCGCCAAGAACCTTATCGTCTGAAGTTATCTTACATTCTCAAGCGGTTAGAAAATACCCGCGATCGCAATTTGGCTTTATATAATCGGGAAACGCCAAACAATGAAGATGCACCTATGTACCGTTCTGGTGCGGAATTTTTAACAGAATTGTTGTTAATTCAACGCAATTTAACGGAAACAGGTTTAAGTTGTCGAGAATTGGAAAATCTGATTTGTCAAGTGGAAATATTTGACTTTAATCTGACCCAATTAGATATTCGTCAAGAATCATCTCGTCATGCTGATGCTATCAATGAGATTCTCGAATATTTGCAACTTTTACCCCAGTCCTACAACGAATTATCAGAAGCACAAAGAATCGCTTGGTTAACTTCAGAATTGCAAACTCGGCGGCCCTTGATTCCCGCTGAATTACCATTTTCAGAAAAAACCAATGATGTAATTGAAACTTTCCGAATTTTGCGATCGCTACAACAAGAATTTGGCATTAAAATCTGTCAAACTTATATCATTAGTATGTGCCGCGAAGTTAGCGACGTACTAGAAGTTTTACTCTTAGCCAAAGAATCGAGTTTATTTGATCCTGTAGTTGCAGTGGGGACAATTCGCATCGTTCCTCTGTTTGAAACAGTAGAAGATTTACAACGTTCTAGAGGCGTAATGCGGGAACTGTTTGAATTGCCTTTATATCGGGCAATGCTGGCTGGTGGCTACGCCGCAATTAACACTTCGACTTCGCTCAGTGCAAAAGCTTCGACTTCGCTCAGTGAAAAACAAGCACCTCCATCTATTTCTGCTCTAAATCCTAACTTACAAGAAGTAATGTTGGGCTATTCCGATAGTAATAAAGATTCTGGTTTTTTAAGCAGTAACTGGGAAATTCATAAAGCTCAAAAATCACTTCAGAAAATCGCCGAAAGTTACGGTGTAAATCTGCGGATTTTTCACGGACGAGGCGGTTCTGTGGGACGTGGTGGCGGTCCTGCTCATGAAGCGATTTTAGCCCAACCAGGTCATAGTATTAGTGGCCGGATTAAAATTACCGAACAAGGGGAAGTCTTAGCTTCTAAATATTCCTTGTTAGATTTGGCTTTGTATCACCTAGAGACTATCACCACAGCCGTAATTCAAGCCAGTTTACTAGGAACAGGGTTTGATGACATTGAACCTTGGAATGAGATCATGGAAGAGTTATCTCATGCGTCGCGTCAACACTATCGTAACCTAATTTATGAACAACCTGATTTCATTGACTTCTTCCACCAAGTCACCCCCATTGAAGAAATCAGCCAATTGCAAATTAGTTCTCGTCCAGCCCGTCGTCCATCTGGTAAAAAAGATTTAAGTAGTCTGCGAGCGATTCCTTGGGTATTTAGTTGGACACAAACCCGGTTTTTATTACCTTCTTGGTATGGAATTGGCACAGCCTTACAAGAATTTTTAGACGCAGAACCAGAACAACATTTGAAATTACTTCGCTATTTCTACCTTAAATGGCCATTCTTTAAAATGGTGATTTCTAAAGCCGAAATGACATTAGCAAAAGTAGACATGGAAATGGCGCGTCACTATGTTGATGAATTGTCTAACCCTGAAGACAAACCTCGATTTGAGACAGTTTTTGCCCAAATTTCTAGCGAATTCTTTCTGACCAGAGATTTAGTTTTAAAAATCACCGGACACCAAAAACTATTAGATGGTGATCCAGTATTGCAACGTTCTGTACAATTAAGAAATGGAACAATTGTGCCTTTAGGATTTATCCAAGTTTCCCTATTAAAACGCCTTCGTCAATCAAAAAATGCCCCCACAACCGGAGTAATTCACTCTCGTTACAGCAAAGGAGAATTACTCCGAGGAGCATTATTAACCATCAACGGAATTGCTGCCGGCATGAGAAATACAGGCTGATAAAAACCAAAAAGCAAAAGGCGTAATTTCTTCCTTTGCGCCTTTGCTCCTTTGCGCCTTTGCGCGAAACAAAAATATGATCAAAAAACGCATTCTTATTTGTACCTTTTTGGCACTTTCTTCCGGTTTTTTTACTGCTTTAATAGCTGGACAAATCACCGTAATGCAACATAGCCAAAAATGTCAAAACCAAGCTTGGGGATTTAAACAAATGTGCAGCGCTTTAGTGACTCCGGGTGCAAGTTGGCAAGGAAGCACTGCGGGACTGTGGACAGGGACAATTTTAGGAGCGTTTGTGGGTGGGTTGATTACACGCAAATCTAGCGATTGGTAGTTGGAGATATGGGTTTTTTTACAGTTCTGGTTCTACTCCTAAAGCGCGTAATTGGGCGATGAGGCGATCGCTTTTTTCTTTTTCACTTTCAGCCCGTTGGCGTTCATTTTCAGCCCGTTGGCGTTCATTTTCAGCCCGTTGGCGTTCATTTTCGGCTGTTTCATGACCATCAAGTAACAAATTACCATCTAAATCCCACCAACGTAGCCAAGGTAACTCCATATTTTGATATGTCCCTTGCCAAATACCTAATTCTACTCCCATAGGTGTAATCGGATAATGACCTCGTTTATTTGGTGGCAATAAATGATATTGTCCCTCCATGAGATGATATACTTCCACGCTGGCTTTACTAACTTCATAAATGCCGTAAAAGGCAGGTTTAATCACTTGTTCATAAATCCAAAATTTCCCCTGCCAAGGTGTTTTATCTCTTTCTTCTGTGCCATTTCCTGATACAAATTCTAAAGCAATTAATGGGGCAATAAATTCTTGCCAAAGCACATAGGAACGTCGGACTTTACCATCTAATAATGGTGGCACATGAGGAACATAAAACCAATCAGGGGCTTCTGCACCTCGTTCTGGTGGTTCAGTTATTCGCCAATAAATACCGCTATCTTGTCCTATAGCATATTGTCCATCAGCGTGGAGTTTTTGTAATACTGGAATGATAGATTGAGTTAGTAGAATGCTTTGAGGATGTTCCTGGAAATTTTTCACAAATAGTCCGTTAGATTCTGGTAGTTGAGTATGATCTGGAAGGCTGGTTTGTGTATAGGGAGGATCTGCGGTAAAGGTCATGATGTCCTCGTATTTTAGAAGGTTTATTGTAGTTAAGAATTTAAGACTCCTAACTTCTGAGATTAAGTAGGATGACAATAAACAAATTATAACAATAATTTACAGATACCTGAACTTACCTGAATTATACTGTACACAGTGCATTATCCTTCATCTTGTTAAGAATGAACAGTAATTCATCTATGTCGGTAGAGCCAAAACAAGAACTCTTGTTTTTGTCATCAGAGATGGGAAACGGAAATATATTGCCAGAAAAAAGCCAATTTGGCGATAAAACTCCAAATAATCATCAGGATTTTTGGCAATTATGGAACTCACATCAAAGTTATCTTTACAACTGTTGTTTAAAATGGCTCAACGGTAATTCCCATGATGCGGAAGATACAGTAAATCAGGTAATGCTAAAAGCTTGGACTCAATGGACACAATCTACAAATGACATTGAACATCCTAAATCGTGGTTAGCTCAAATTACTTATAACTGTTGCATAGATGTGTCTCGAAAACGTCAATTAGAAGTTACAACAATTGATAATATTGACGACACAATACTTATTCCTAATTTACAACTTCCTGAATCCCAGCTTTTGAATGTGGAACTGGAGGCATATCTCAAGTATAAAATTGCATCTTTACCCGATAGATTACGCTATCCTTTTATTTTACGTTGTTGTCAAAACAAATCCTATCCAGATATCGCTAAACAACTCACCATTTCTGAAGAGAACCTTCGTAAACGTATTCAAGAAGCGCGAAGGATTCTAAAACGGGATTTAAATAAATATCTTGCGGGGGAAGATAACACTTCTTTTGATTCCTTTTCATTAAAAATCGTGATTCCAATAGTAGAAGAAATTGACTACAAAGCAACTTTAATATGTCTGGAAGCCTTACCACATCATTGGTACAATTCACCGATTCATCTGGTATAAAGATGAATGCTCAGTTATTAATAGCAGAAAAATCAGCCAGAAAACAACAGAAAATTATCACTTTAAACAAGTACATTGAAAAATATCCTCAAGGATGGGAAAAAAGATTAGAATTAGCTGATTTGCTTTACGAAATAGGAAACTGGCAACAAGCCATTATCGAATATAATCAAGTAATTGTACGACAACCTCAACTACTTGATATCCATCTAAAATTGGGGAAAATATTGCAGTTAATGGGACAAAAAGAAGAGGCTTGTAAAGCCTATAATACAGCCCTATTTTTGTCTGAAAATCCAGGAAATCAGCATCATATACAAGGATTAATTGCAGTTTGCGAAGGTGACAATGAAAAAGCTCTCACAGCCTTTAATTTAGCCACAAGTTTACAACCTGATCAAGTATTTCACCGACTGGCTTTGTCACAGGTATATCAAAATGTAGAAAATCCCCTGGGTATTCTCCGCACTCTAGAGCCGGTTTTAGCAATCAATCCAGATGATGTTATGTCCCTGATTTACAGCTATGATGCCCTGATGGCGGTGGGGGATATACAAACGGCAAAAGAGAGGTTTAACAGCCTTATAGCCCTAGCTGGTGATGATTTTCGGGTAATACAACGACAAATTGATCAACGTTTGCTGGCGAGAATGGTATCCGGTGAAGAGGGGAAAATCACTAAAAAAATGATTACCTCCTTACTAGGAACAATTCCCCATAGTGTTGAAGTCCATAAATCCTTAGCCTACTATCACATTTTACGAGGGGATTGGGCGAAAGGGGTGGAGGTATTAGCCAAATTTACCACAGAATCCCCCAATTATCCTTATGGTTGGTATTATTATGGGCTGAGTTTATTCCACACAGGGAAATACCAGCAAGGGGCGGAAATGATGGAGAAAGCGTATTATCTGTATCCCCATGACCGGAAAATTTATCAGGGTTTGTGTGAAATTTTACCCTTTGCACCTCATCCAGAGAAGAGTAAAACGATTCTTGCTTCCATAGTGGAGGAGATGTTAACGCGCTTTCCTGAATGCTGGAGTATGTGGACAACTGCGGGGCGGGTATTGGTGGAAAATTTCCCAGACATTGAACGGGGTTGTCAGGTTTCCGAGCAGGGGACAAAACTACAACCCCAGTTAGCTGATGCTTGGTTGCGTCATGGCCAGGTGTTGATTTTGGCTCGTAAACATCGGGAAGCCCTGGAAGCCTTAAAAAAGGCATGGGAGCTTTTACCAGATGGAGGTTATTTGCAATCCGTACCAGCGGCGTTTTGGTTGGGGGAGAGTTATCGAGTTTTGAAAAATGCTAAGGCTAATAAACGGTGGTGGGAGGTAGCTGCTCAAAAATGTCAGGAGTTGAGGTTATTTAACCCAGCCATGGCTGATTACTGGTTAGGGAGGGTGATGTTTCGCTTGGGGGATAAGTCAGGGGCTAGACGGGCTTATACAGGGGCTTTGAGTCAGCAGTTATTGTATCCGGTGCGTGGGGATGTGGAGAGAATTTTGGAGAGGCTTAAAAGGTAAGATTAGTAAGGGTTATGGCGATTTAGGGTGTTTTTTTTTGGGAAATTTGTCGGTAACTCGAAAAATTCACAAATGGGGGGGGGTAAAACGTCTAAATAGTGTGGGAAGAAAAAACCACTGAATTAAATTAAACTCATCAAGGATTTTTGAACATGAAAGCTACAATTACGAAAAAACTGAACGTTTTGATTTTGGCAGTAGTTCTGTTGATAGGTACATTTGTATTTGTTCCTCAATCAGCTTTAGCCGATCAATTTAAGTCACTTACAATGGAATTTGGCGCAGATAGGTCAGGGTCTGATTACAGAGATACTGTACAGACAGACAATAATCCTCTCAATTGTCAAGTTTCTTGTGCACAAGACACAGCTTGTAAAGCTTATACATTTGTGCCAGCAGGAATTCTTACTTTTGAGCCTCGCGGTCCAGTTGCACGGTGCTATTTAAAAAATTCACGGCCACAACCAACTCGTTATAAAGGTTTAATTAGTGGCGCAAAATTACCCTAATTAAGTGCGATCGCTGATCCTGTAGGGTGCGTTAATGAAATGTAACGCACATTATGTATGTTTATTTACTGATTTTCGGTGCGTTACGCTGTCGCTAACGCACCCTACGTTTTTGTCGTGGTTGATAGCCTTTCCCTTGTTTCCTCACAAATCAATCAACTTAATTTGGTATAAACTGGGTTTTGTTACTATAATTTATGTTTCTAAATCTTTAATTGCCTTTTGAACCTTTCATCTGAGATATTATGCTATTAACAGTGGTTAAATAAGTTTAATTTATGTATGCCAGCTAAAGATTTATTTCATAATACAGTTAAAACAGTCCTGACAAAAGATGGATGGACAATAGATGTTTATGATGAGTTTTTTAGTCGGAAGTTTATTCAAAGAATAATTGGCGAATATGACCTAAAATTACTGATTTTTAACCCAGATCAAGAGGAGATTGTGATATGGAGAGACTAAATTACAAAGAAATAGTCCAAACAATTCTGGAAGGTCACGCAAGAAATCGCCCAAATAATCAAACAGAAGTTAAATTGATATTTGATACAGAGCGCGATCATTATCAAGTTATTAATATTGGTTGGCAAGAACTAACGCGAATATTTGGTTGTATTATTTACGTAGAAATTAAAGATGGCAAAATTTGGATTGAACGCGATGGCACAGAAATCGGAGTAGCTAATGAATTAGTAGAAGCTGGAGTTCCTAAACAAGATATAGTTTTGGGTTTTAAAGCTCCATACAAACGGAAATTTACCGAGTTTGCTGCTAGTTGAAAATGTGATTGAAGTCAAAAAACGTTCCCATTACAAACCAATCACTTTCCCTATCTTCGAGGCTATTCTTACCTACCTCCAATTCCTCCTGATAGCGAAGCGTGGCGTTAGCAATACTCCTACCTCTCACGAAAAGACTTTTTCAGCAAACCCTATTTATGATTACGAGCTTATGTTTTTTACTCATATTACACCATAATTGGGCAAAGGGCAAATATCCCCGCTTTCACCTGTAATACCCGCAATAATATTTAAAACCAATTTTTATTCAGCAGTTTGTTACTGACAATGACCACAAACATTAACAAACCAAACTGAATTGGCCAAGGTGCTAATACTAAACTTACAATAAAAATGACGGCTGTGAACACACCTGCAATATTGGTGATTTCATCATCATTTCTTTGGAAGAGATAGCCAGTCATTACACCTGTAACTAATGTTATTAAGAAAAATAAAGGCATTTTCACTAATCTCCAAACTACGAGCTACTGTTTAATACCAGTAGATTTTAACCTTCTTCAAGAACGTTATTAACATTATACTTAAGTAAGACAAAATGGCAACAAATTTATTCTCAAGTGATGAAATTAGCTATTTTAAAATGATGCCATTATTTGCTAAATTAAGTTAACACTATCTATTCGTGCTGGAATCAATTTAACACTTTCAATTTAAATATCCAATGTTGAACATTTCCCAACTCCTCGCAACTGAACTAAAACTTAAACCCCACCAAGTACAAAATGCGCTAGAACTCTTAGCAGAAGGGGCGACAATTCCCTTTATTGCGCGTTACCGTAAAGAACGCACTGATGAAATGGATGAAGTGCAATTACGGGATTTACAAGATAGGCATAATTACTTAACGGAGTTAGAAGAAAGAAAGAAAGTAATTGTGAATGCGATCGCTCAACAAGATAAACTTACTCCAGAACTACAAGCAAAAATAGCATCCTGTCTCCAAAAAACCGAACTGGAAGATTTATATTTACCCTATCGTCCTAAACGTCGGACACGCGCTACCATTGCCAGAGAAAAAGGGCTAGAAGCACTGGCTACATTTATTAAATCCCTAAATGTTAAAAATGGTATTTCCGCATCTTTAGAGGCAGAATCAGCAAAGTATATTTCGGAAACCTTGGGAGTAAAAAGCGCAGATGAAGCTTTAAAAGGTGCGTCTGATATTTTAGCTGAAGAAGTAGCAGAAAAAGCAGAATTACGCGCTTATGTCCGCGATTATCTGTTAGAAAATGGGGTATTTATTTCTCGGATTAAAGACGAACATCCTCAAGGGACAACTAAATTTGAAATGTACCGAAATTATCAGATTAGAGTCAAAAATATTGCCCCTCATAATCTGTTGGCTTTATGTCGAGGAGAAGATGAAAAAATTCTCAGTTTTGAAGTTGCGTTTGATGAAGATTTTGTGCTGGGTTATTTAGAATCTCAAGAAATAAAAACTCAAGTTCGCAATATTCGAGATTTTTATCAAGTCATGTTAAAAGATAGTTTTAACCGCTTGATGAAAACTTCCTTAATTAGCGAAGTAACAAACGAGAAAAAAACCTTTGCTGACATAGAATCAATCAAAACTTTTGAAACCAATTTACGAGAATTGCTATTATCCGCACCCGCAGGAATGAAACCCACAATGGCTATAGATCCAGGTTTTAGAACCGGGTGTAAAGTCGCTATATTAGATGAAACTGGGCAATTTTTAGAATATCAAGCTGTCTTTCCCCACCAAGCAGCAGAACAACGCCAAAAAGCCGCCCAAACTATTAAAAAATTACTTGAAAAATACCAAGTTCAATTAATCGCTATTGGTAACGGTACAGCGTCACGGGAAACAGAAGAATTTGTAGCCGAAATATTACCAAATATAGCCCATAAACCAGTTAAAGTTGTGGTAAATGAATCTGGTGCATCTATATATTCTGCCAGCGACGTAGCTAGAGAAGAATTTCCCGATTTAGATATTACCGTGCGGGGTGCAATTAGTATTGGGAGAAGATTACAAGATCCTTTAGCAGAACTAGTTAAAATAGATCCTAAATCAATTGGTGTCGGACAATATCAACATGACGTTGATCAAAAATTACTGAAAAAGAAATTAGATGAAACCGTCGAAAGTTGCGTTAACTATGTGGGTGTAGACTTAAATACTGCTTCCAAAGAACTGCTGACATTTGTTTCGGGAATTACCCCCACCATAGCTAATAATATTATTGCCTATCGTAACCAAAATGGCGCATTTAAAAATCGTCGTCAACTTTTGAAAGTAGCGAAATTAGGACCTAAAGCCTTTGAACAAGCAGCAGGGTTTTTAAGAATTCGTGGTGGTGAAAACCCCTTAGATAATACCGCAGTTCATCCAGAAAGTTACTCTTTGGTACAATCTATCGCGGCTGATTTAGGAGTATCCTTAAATCAAGTGACACAAGTTGCAGAAAACCTCAAAAAAGCCAACATCAAAAAATACGTTACCGAAACCATTGGAGAACCAACCCTGCGCGACATTCTCAGCGAATTAGAAAAACCAGGCAGAGATCCTCGTGCGGAATTCAAATATGCTACCTTTAAAGAAGGAATCAAAGAAATTAAAGATCTAACCGTCGGAATGGAACTAGAAGGAATCATTACCAACGTTGCTAACTTCGGTGCTTTCGTTGATATTGGAGTCCATCAAGATGGTTTAGTGCATATTTCCCAACTTGCTGATAAATTTGTAGATGATCCGAAAAAAATTGTGAAAGTTGGACAAGTCGTTAAAGTGCAAGTTTTAGAAATCAACGAAAAACTCAAACGCATAGGTTTATCAATGAAAGGAATCAAACAATAATTACCTCTCCCTGACTTGTTATACTCAAAACGGCTAGAAGCTGGACTTTTTTATCATACAAAGAACAAGGTTTAAAGCCTCTCCCCGCACCTCTCCCTATAGGAGAGGGAAAAGGAATAACATTTAATACTGGAGAGGTTTACCAGAGGGGTTTCATATTTGGTTAAACTATGAACCGTTTGCAGTATAGTTAGGTAAATTGTCAGAAGTGGCTAACACCTCCCGTAAGAGGGTGTTTGAAAAGTTATGGTTGATGTATCAAATATTTTTTACCCCTCCCTAACCCTCCCCTTGTAAAGGGCAGGGAACTGGATTTTTATTGTTTCCCCCCTTTCCCCTTGTAAAGGGGGTAGCAATATGATGAAAATTACGGAATACCACTTTTAAAACATCCTCTAAGGGATACAGGATATGCAGGATTAAAGGATGAAAATCAGAGATTTGATCACAAATCACCAAATGTTTACCTGTCCTTTGTATTCTGTTGTTGAATAATCTCGCTAATTTCTGCCAAACTTAAGTTTAAAACTTGTGCGATTTGTTCTCCAGTTAAACCCAATCCTATCAATCCAGGAACTGCGTCTAATTTGGCTTTGCGTTCACCTACTTCTATTCCTTCTTCCTTTCCCTCTTCTTTTGCTTCTTGATAAAATCGGGTTTGTTTTAACTCACTTAATCCAAACATGGCTTCTATTTCCTCCCTATTCATTCTTGGAAACTTGTAAATTAAAATTGTCTCGATGATTTGTAATACTTGTTGCTGTTGCAGTTGAGAATCTATCTCTTGTTTAGTTCTGGTGATAACTAATTTAACCAAGTTACAAATCAGGCTTTTTTACTGTTGAATTAGATAAACTTTGAGACTTTTTAATAAATCTTTCATCAAAAGTATAAAACTCTAAACAATGATTACTAGAAGCTAAATGAAAAGCATCTGCAAAATCAATACCATTTTCATGCCATTCAATAACTTGTAAAATTAGCTTTTCATTAGTTAAATAAACATTAGGTAAACCGAAAACCTTTCTAAAAGCCTGACAAATTTCCAAAGGTTTAAACTTATAAGCAAACCTTAAAACCCATTCAGTTTCTAAGATGACAGTATCAGCAATAAAAATATTTTTATTTTTGAATAATGCTAAACTTTGTTGATACTGTAGCTCATCATCTTTGGTAATAAACCTAACGACAATGTTGGTATCAATAGCAATCATTGATTCCATGATTCTTCAATTCCCTGTGCTACCGCTTGTTCCATCTCTTCAATTGTTTTGGCTTTTCCTTGATAATTTAAACAACCAGCCGCATCATCTAATTTTGTTTCTGGAAAAGTTTTTTTAGGCTTTAATAAAATTCCATCACCCAAATTAATTATTATTAATTCTTGACCATCTTGCCAATGATACTGATCTCTTAAAACTTGGGGAATGGTAATTTGACCTTGAGTTGATAGTTTAGTAATTTCCATTGCAATAATTTTCCACTATTTATGGTAATCCAATTTTAACATATATTCATATCTATATTAGCCAATATGATAAACTGCTAATTCATTTTCCTCATCATCATCAAACCTCACTTCAATTCCCACAGCTTGAGAAATCCAATTTGCACTATCAAAATATTCTGGAATTGAAAAACCTTCTGCTGGATAGGTACGATACCAAAATTTTATTGTATCATTCCATCTATAACCTTCCGCTTTCAACAAATCCCTAATTGTGTAAGTACC
>NZ_VIKZ01000081.1:0-13345 GCF_009711985.1 Dolichospermum sp. UHCC 0260
GCAGATGAGGAAACAACAAGGGTAATGTTAGCAGTTGCGAAAAGGGAAGAAGAAGGTTGCTTATATTCTGAACACATTGATAATTTTCCCTGTGAGGATCTTCGTACTATTGACCAGTTGTGGGTAAAATACAGTGATGGGAAATTTGGTTTCTCTGTGCAGAAACGAATTTATAATGGTTTAGGGGGAACGAGAGAATATAACCATAAAATCTGGGAGAAGTTCGGGGACAAGGTAGGCTGGCGAAAAGGAGGAGGCTGGTTGTACTACAAAGATATTACTTTTGACAGAAAATCACCAGAAGGAAACCTCCCTATTGAGGCATTGTGGCAATGGTTAAGATTGGAGACATTTGTGAGACTTGGGTGGGTGGATGAGGTGGATTGTCTTCTCTCATGTCTTTTCTCGCGTCGAGACTTGTAAGTTGTAACATTTAAGAGTTACATAAAATTATTAAGTCTGAATCAGGATATTCAGGATTTAAGGATTTAGAGGATGTTAGTTTGCATCTAAAGATCCCCGACTTCTGCGATAATTAATGTGATAAATGAGAAGATTGTTAAAAGTTGTCGGGTATCTGAATTTCTCAATTGTCTGAATCAGGATTTCCAGGATTAAAGGATTTACAGGATGGTAATTTTTAGATGGTTTGTTGGTGATGAAAGTTGTATTTGTCTGAATCAGGATAACCAGGATTAAAGGATTAACAGGATGGTAATTTTTAGATGGTTTAAATTATTCAAAAATAATCATTCAAAAACATCCTGAAAAATCCCCAACCCCCCACCAAAAATCATCCAATCACATCCTGAAAATCCTCAAATCCTGGAAATCCTGATATGGCTAACGCCACGCTTCGCTATCAGACAAATTAAAATCACCAACTCCCCACCAAAAATCATCCAATAACATCCTGTAAATCCTCAAATCCTGGAAATCCTGATTCAGACAAATAAAAATCACCAAATCCCCACCAAAAATCATCCAATAACATCCTGTAAATCCTCAAATCCTAGACATCCTGATTCAGACAATTACGTTTATAATGAAAATTATCAGTTATAGGAAATAGACCATGAATATTACCCTAAAACCAGAACAAGAACAGTTTATTCAAAACCAGTTAGCTCAAGGGAGATTTCCTAATGCTGAAGCAGTCATTAATCAAGCTCTAGAACTTTTACAAGAAAAACAACGAGAATATGAAGACTGGGTAGAAGATGTGAGAATTAAAGTGAATGAAGCCGCAGCAGAATTAGAACGAGGAGAAGGAGTTCCTTTAGAAACAGTTGTTGAACAGATACAGGCAAAATTTCGTCATGCGCGAGAGGAAAAAAAATGAATCAATGTTTGATTTCACCTCTAGCAATTCGAGATTTAGATAGCATTTCTGAATACTTTTTAAACAGAAATATTGAAGCGGGAGAAATACTCTTTCAAGATTTCACAAAAAAGTGTGAAAAATTACTGCAATTTCCTAATATGGGACGCAGTTACGAATACATAAGACAGGGAATGCGTGGACTTCCTTTAAATGGTTACATCATTTTTTATCAAGTTGTTGATAATAATGTGGAAATTCTTAGAGTCGTAAATGGTCGTCAAGATTTAGAAGCTTTATTTGCAGAATAGGATAGTTTATTAAATGAGAATCTTGATCATCAATCAAATAATATCTAAAAAATTCCCCACATCACAAAAATCCTGACATCCAAAAAACTTCAACGCAAACCAACATCCTGTAAATCCTAAAATCCTGGATATCCTGATATGGCTACGCCACGCTTCGCTATCAGACAATTAAATAAACCTACTTGTCTATCTCAGATTCTAACCATGTTTTCAAGTCATTAATATCTGTAAAATCCAACAATGCTTCTCCCAGCTTTTCCAGTTGTTCTATGTTTAGACTGTTGATATTTTCGATGTAAATATCTTTCAATTTTCCAAATCTTTTTGATAACTGACGTATCAATAAAATCATCTCACCATCTTGTCTACCTTCTTCTCTCCCTTCCTGCTTGGCTTCTTGATATACCCTTGTTTGCTTAATATCACTCACTAAAAACATTGCTTCTATCTCCTGACGGCTTAATTGTGAAAATTTGGACAATAAAACAGTCTCCAACAATTCTATAATACCTTGTTTTTCTCTGTCATTCTCAACTTCTGTCTTAGTTCTGTCCAAGAGAGCTTTAACTAATTCCGGTGCTTGTGCTTCCTTACTGACAATTAACTCAATTAACCCCATACCAATTGAACCTGGTGGTAATTCATCTAAATAAATTCGTTTAATTCTCCCACTATTAATAAATTCTTGTTGATAAGCAGTCAATTCTCCTACATCTAAACTCCGTTTCGCAAATAAAGCTACTCCTTGCCAATCTTGTACAGGTTTAAATTGATTAAGATAAATGTTGATTTCGGCGATTAATTCCCAGTAAAAGTCCGGTTTTAGTTGAAATTGCACTTCTACAAAATAGATGGGTTTTTCTACACTATCTGCCATAAAAATCCCATCAAATCGAAATGCTTTTTCTTTCACTTCCACAGAGGTAAATTTATAATCTGTGGCGTTTTCTGTAGGTTCTCCCAGAATTTCAAATAATAGGGTGTGAAAAGTGAGGAAGATTTGATAAAATATTGTGTCTGTGTGCATTATTCCTGATTTTGAAATTTCTTAATTACTTATTTATCTGCTGATTTTAACCATCTTTCCCAGTTCTCCATCTACTGTAATTGCATCTTCATTCTGAGATACAAATAACGTCTTGGTATTTTGGTTATGAGGACAAACTTTATTTTCCTATTTCCCTGCTTGGAGGGATTTATTTGGGAAATAATTATCTTGATAAATAAAAACTCTATATATATGGGCGCACACTTTCCCACTCATATCATAAGCATACCCGAAACTCGGAACACTGTCAACCCCCCTAGCTGAAATTACCAAAACTCGTTAGATTATTGATAAAATTCTCAATAATAATGAGAATAAACCCCCAATAATTGAGAATGTTCTTTTTTGCCAAAATCCCATACAAATAACTTATATCTTAATAACAAGATCCCCGACTTCTTTGATTAATGTTGTGATTTATCAATATTTAATTTAGAAGTCGGGGATCTAAATCGGTTGAACAAAAAAAGCACAACCCTACTATAATATTTATGGAAAACTTAAATAATCAACTATAAAAAATGCCATCTACCGTTACCCTCACCATTACCACAGGAAAACTTTCAGGAAAACAATATATATTTGATAGTCGCAGCACTTGTATTATCGGTAGAGGTGAAGATTGCAATTTGCAAATTGCTGATAATATTGATATGACAGTTTCTCGCTATCATTGCTTATTAGATATCAATCCTCCTGAAATGAGAATCCGTGATTTAGGGAGTTTAAACGGTACGATTGTTAATGATAAAAAAATCGGACAAAGGAAAGCGGGTGAATCTCCAGAAGAAGCATTAAAGGCAATTTTTCCCGAATATGATTTAGTCAATAATGATCAGGTAGCGGTAGGAGATATTATTTTTGATATTAGTACAGAAATAGAACTGGAAAAACAGAAAACTCCTTATATTCCAGTCGAACAAGAAAATAATAAACCGAACTTTT
Source organism: Dolichospermum sp. UHCC 0260 (assembly GCF_009711985.1). Lineage (NCBI taxonomy): Bacteria > Bacillati > Cyanobacteriota > Cyanophyceae > Nostocales > Aphanizomenonaceae > Dolichospermum > Dolichospermum sp. UHCC 0260. Next base: position 3,626 of record NZ_VIKZ01000081.1, read on the forward strand.
TTGAAATTATTAAAAATCTCCTAAATTTAGCAAATCAAGGTAATCAAAATCTCCAGAAAATTTCTAATTATCAGATTATAAAATCTTTAGGTGAAGGTGGATGTGGAGAAGTATTTTTAGCTGAACATATCCCCACTAGAAAACGGGTAGCACTAAAGTTAATGTTGCCTAAAGTCGCGGCTAAAGAACTGGGTGTAAAAATGTTTTTGCGAGAAACAGAAAACACTAAATATTTACAACATCCTCATGTGGTGAAAATGTTAGATTATGGCTATGCAGAAAATACCTTTTTCTTCACAATGGAATATTGCGAAGGTGGGGATGTTTGGGATTTGATGGAGAAATTAGGAGGACGTTTACCTGTTAATATAGCTGTTGATATTATTCTGCAAGTTCTCGACGGGTTAATCTATACCCATAATGTTGAAGTTCCTTGTGTGAAATTAGCAGACGGAAGACTAGGAAAAGGAAAAGGTTTAGTACATCGAGATTTAAAACCGAATAATATTTTTATCACCAATATCAACGGTAAAATGGTGGCGAAAATAGGAGATTATGGATTATCCAAAGCTTTTGATTTAGCAGGTTTAAGTGGACACACTTTCACAGGTGCGAAAATGGGGACTCCTGCGTTTATGTGTCGTCAACAATTACTAGATTTAAAAAATTCCTTACCAGAGGTTGATGTGTGGGCAAGTGCTGCTTGTTTATATAATATATTAACGGGATATTTCCCCCGTGATTTTGTCGGTGAACCTTGGACTTGTGTGCTAAGAAATGAGGCTGTCCCCATTCGTCAACGTGATAGTAGTATTCCTGAAAAATTAGCAGAAGTGATAGATTTGGCTTTAACAGAAAAGCCAAAAATTTATTTTCAAACTGCGGCTGAGTTTAAAGCAGCGTTGTTAAAATGTGTTTGATTCTTAAATCTTAGTAACTTGAGGATCTAAAACAATGCGTGTACCAGTGATATCTACATGATAAGTCCAAAACTGGCTTTTAACTTTGATAATTACTTCCCAACCTTTAATGGGAGCAAAATTCTGGGTGCAGACTTCACCAAAATTAAAGACGCAGGAATTACTAAAAGTTTTCTGAATTGACTGGGTAATTTTCAAAGAACTTACTGCTAAACCAGAACGTTTAGAAGCATTACTCAAAACCGCATTAGCAATTTTTTTCGGTAATTGATTACTGCTAATTTTCGGATCTAGAAGAATTTGTGAACCGGATTTATTCACATGATAAGTCCAAGATTGTTCTTTGACTTGCACAATTACAATCCAACCGGGAATAGGATTATATTCCCTTGTGCAAACTTCCCCAAATTGAAAATTACAGGGATTGCTAAAAATAGTAGATGTAACTTGAGTAATTTGCAAATTAGAAACTTTCACCCCAGAAACTCTAGCAGCATCCCTTAGCAATTTTTGAGAAATAGATTTAGGTAAAGTATTTTGGTTTAATTGTGACTGTTCGGGATTTTTAGCATTTGCAGATGTACTATTTTCAGTGACATCTAAACCACAGGCAAACAAGCTGGTAATAATCAAACCAAAGACCAAGATTTGCGGAAACTTGAAATTGTTATACATTTGGGAAACTAGCTTAGTGATTAGATTCATAACCATATAAATTAACAATTGAATACTGAATTAAACTTAACTTTACAACTTATAAATAATTCTTTCCCTCCTCATTCCTCCGCGTCCTCTGTGTCCTCTGTGGTTCGTTTTTCTATTAATTTATTCCCCATTGCCAAAAGTGCCGTTCCATAAGCTGCTTCTGTATTAATTGATGAAACAATTGGTACTTTTAAACAACGTTGACGAATAGATGTCCAAGTAGAATTAGCAGCACCACCACCGGCAGTATAAATATGAGTTAAAGGATCTGCACCTAGATTTTGTAATAGTTCATATCCTCTAGTTTCTATTCTAGCCATACTTTCTAATAAACCATGTAGAAATTCTTGAGGTTGATCTGGACGTGGTTCTAGTCTGGGTAATAATTGGGGATCATTAATGGGAAAGCGATCGCCTGGTTTCAATAATGGATAATAATCTAACACACTGGCTTGAGTTGGATCAATTTCCGCACTTAACCTCACCAACTCAACATCGCTGAAAAAATGTTTCAAAATAGCACCACCCGTATTAGACGCACCTCCAGTCAACCACAAATCTCCTAAACGATGGCTATAAATCCCATATCGCGCATCTTCGATTCTATGCCGACTTAAAAGTTTTAGTACCAAAGTTGAACCCAGCGAAGTTACCGCTTCCCCCGGAAATTTAGCTCCACTGGCTAGAAAAGCCGCAATACTATCTGTTGTGCCAGCAACCACTAAACAATCGCCTTTAAAGCCAAAATCGGCCGCAATCTGGGGAAGTAATTCACCAATGGCTGTACCCGGTGCTAAGACTTGCGGTAACTGGAGGGGAATTTCTAGCTGTTCCAACCATGCTGGATATTGCAATTTTTCCACGTCATAACCCAATTTTAAGGCGTTGTGGTAATCGCTAATACCTAACTTTCCATGCAAGAGAAATCCCAGCCAATCGGCTTGATGCAATAAATATCTAGCTTTTGCAAAATCAGGTAATTCTTGCATCCAGAGGAGTTTCGCTAGACTAGATGTAGCACCTAATACAGTGTGATTTGCTGGCGCAATCCTGCTCAATCGTTCTAAAACCACTGCACCCCGACCATCATTGTACAATAGTGGCGCGTCCACAGGCTTTCCAGCCCCATCAGTCAGTAAAATAGTGGAAGAAGTCCCATTAATAGCGATCGCTCCGATTTCCCCCCTTAACACCCCCGGAATTTGCCCTAATAGACTCCATAAAGCCTGTTGCCAACATTGAACCCAATCAACAGTCCCAACCTGCCAACAATGGCGCATTTCGGACAGAATCCGACCTTCTTCATCAATTACCACACCCCGTGCGCCAGAAGTACCAAAGTCAATACCAAGCGATAAAGTCATAAATTAAGGGAATAGGGAAACTTCCTAACAACTGTACGGGCGAAGCATTTGGAGAACTATTTTTGGCAATGACCGATAATTTATCTTCCCAATGCTTCGCCCCTACTGACAACTGACCAATCCCCAGTTTTTGTTGCATCTTGTAACAAGATGTTTCCTAATCCTGCTAAAACAGTGAAAAGTAGTAAACGGAGTCTTGAAAATCAAGTTCAACTTAGGAGGATTTCCATCATGCCTATCTCAGATACCCAAGTTTACATTGCATTAGCTGTAGCGCTAATTCCAGGAATTCTAGCTTGGCGTTTAGCTACAGAACTATACAAATAACACCAGTGTAACGCTGTTACAGGTGCTTAATCCATAAGTAGGAGTAGATTTCAAATACTTGTAGTTCTAAACTATGGGAATTTTAGGAATCGCCCCTACTTTACTAGGTAATATTTTATTCATCTTCATACTTGTATAAATTTCCAGAAAATGGAGTAATATGGCAGCTAAATTAAGCCGCAATTAGCACCTGTTTGCTTTTGACGGTAATTACCGTAAATCAGCGAGTTTTTTGTTAGCACCATGAATGCGTTTCAACCATCTAAACCTCCTCTACAGCCCGTAGAACAACGCCGAACTGTACCAAGACCTAAACGACATTTACGCCAACGTGCTTATCAAATAATGGCACTGGAAACTACAGCCAAAGTAGCAGTTAATATAGTTATTAGTGCAGCAGCAGTATCTGCTTTAGTACAATTATTACCTTATCATTGGTCACAACAGGATAAGTTGCGAACAGTTCGTACCGAAGTAAAAGTTATGGAAGGGCGTGTGCAAAACTTGCAGACAGAATTTAGCCGCAACTTTGATCCTGGGGAAGCTAAAAGTATTATGCAACAAAAATCATTTCGCTTTGACCCTAATCAGCGTCCAGTTATATTGATGAATCAAGAGCAGACTGGAACGGAACAATCTAACTCAGTTCCATAAAAGCGCGGAAAATATATTAATCATCACGGTTATTAGGGTGACTACCAAATGATACAACTTTATATTTAGTCATGAAACTCAAATTTTTGAGTCAGTTTTACAAATTGAATGTCTAAAACTCTGAATTAAGCCATCTACTAAATTAGTCTTCAAAAAAGAGCAACTCGTTTAACCAGTTTTCGATTTGTAACCGTAAGCGATAACCGGAAACATCTTGATGATTTAAAGATGGTAGTTCTGCCAATGCGCGACGATAATTCGCAATTGCACAATTCCAATCACCCCAGAGATGATAAGTCCGTCCCTGTTCCGCCCAAATGTTGCCTTTGAGTTGACCAAACAGCATGGCAATTTCTAAGTTTTCAATAGCTTCCGCATAGTCTCCCAAGTCGCGTAAAGTAATACTACGATTAATCCAAGCCCGAACATGATGGGGATTTAGATCTAATGCTTGTTCATAATCAGCCAATGCGGCTGTTAATTCACCACAAGCAGCGTAATAATTAGCCCGATTATTGTAGGCACTAGCTAATTTAGAATTTAAATCTAAGGCTTTGTTATAGTCAGAGATAGCTTTTTGGCTATCACCACTTTGAAAATAAATCAGCCCTCGGTTATTGTAATCGACCGCATTTTCGGGATGATGGTCAATCAGGTGACTTAACAGTGCGATCGCTTTAGTATAATCCCCTTGTTGTGCTAACTTCAAAGCACAAGAGCGTAAATAACGTTCTTCCAACATTGATTCATTACCATCCTGTAACGGCGCACATTGATGACAAGGATTGTTTTGATCAGAAAGACATACTTGATTGTTTTGAATACCAGAATTTAAAAAAGAGTGCTTATTCATACTTTGCCTATTTGGTTTACTTGGTTTGTCAAGTAAAGTTACAGTTTTTGTGTCCTAATGACTCTAGGATGATTGAAGGACGTGGATTTTACATCCAACAACAGATGAGCCATAAATCTAATAATGTATACTTCATACCCAAGTTCAATTCCCGAATCAGTAAAATTCTGAAGAATTGAAGTGTAAATGTTAATGATCAGGGGAAGAGGGAAGAGGGAAGAGGTAATAAGTAATAGGCAATAAGAGTTTTACCAATGACAACGGACAACTAACAACTAACCAAACCCTATTTACCAATTCTAGAAGAGACATTTCTCATGACAACAATAATTGCTTATGCTGATGCTACCGCTCTCAATACCGATGACTATATTGTGCTTTGTTTAGCCACGTGCTTATATAAAGAAGATGGGGAAGTGGATCAAATTGAAGTGATAGAACCCATTCCTACAGCCGCATTAGAAGCTATCTGTAAACAAATTCCCACATCTTAAATTATTCGATAGAGCGCAAACGGGTACTAAATGCGGCTAGAATTGTCACCAAAGACGACAACATAAAACAACATTCCCACACTCAAAAAGTTCTTTAATTTCAGATAACTATGTTAAAAGTTTACGGCGGCGCTCGTAGTCGGGCTGCAATTGTCCAATGGTATTTAGAGGAACTAGAAGTTCCTTATGAATTTGTACTTTTGGATATGCAAGCAGGGGAACATCTCCAGGTTGATTTTCTCAAAATTAACCCCATGGGTAAAGTTCCCGCGATAGTTGATGGTGATTTCCAGCTTTGGGAATCAGGGGCTATTTTGCTTTATTTGGCGGAAAAATATGGTAAAATCGTTTATTCGTTAGAAGAGAAAGCTATATTTACCCAATGGGTATTATTTGCCAATTCCAGTTTAGGAACAGGTATTTTTATAGAAGCCAATCGTGAAAAGGAAATGCCCCGCTTGCTGACTCCTTTGAATGAAATTTTCGCAAAACAGCCTTTCTTACTGGGTAATGATTTCACCGTTGCCGATGTGGCTGTGGGATCAATTCTCTCTTATATCCCCATTATGCTCAAATTAGATTTGAGTGCCTACCCAGCAGTCGTGAATTATATTCAGTCTATATCTGAACGTCCGGCATTTCAAAAAAGTATTGGGGGACGGAAGTAATTGACAATTAATAATTGACAACTGTTAGTTGTCAATTATATTTTCTAGCGATAATTTGTAAATTGCAAAGCGACGGGGAAATCTTCTTGTTTAAGCCGTTGAATCACGAGTTGTAAGTCATCTTTTGATTTAGCTATTACCCGCACAGAGTCACCTTGAATTGAGGCTTGCACCTTTTTAATTTCGTCCCGAATTATCTTAGAAATTTGTTTAGCAATTTCTTGGCTAATGCCTTTTTTCAGGGTAATTTCTTGACGAACACGGCTACCGCTGGCAGATTCAACTTTGCCAAATTCAAAGATTTTTTGAGAAAGATTCCGCTTGGCGGCTTTTTCCCGCAGGATGGTATGGACTGATTCTAAGGTAAAGTCGCTGTCAGTACCAACGGTAATTTTTTCTTCGCTTAATTCGATTGTGGTTTTAGTATCTTTAAGATCGTAACGGCTTTTAACGTCTCTGATGACTTGATCAATAGTATTAACTAATTCTTGTCTATCAAAGTCGCTGACGATATCAAAGGAAAAAGAAGCAGCCATAAATAAAATTGGTAATTGGTAATTGGTAAGAGAGAAGAGGCAAAATTAAAAATCCTTATTCCCTCAGCTTAATTATTTAACTTGCATGAGACTGAGGAAAAACAGCGTTCCCGAACTAAAAGAAGCAATACCAAACATGAGTGATCTTAACAAAGGTATATTTGCAATATAGAAAATAGAGTATAGCAAACGAGCAATCAGAAAAGCGATGGCTGCATTCACTCCTTGGGGAGAATTCACTCCAGTGACATAAGCCATTAGTGCGGCTGCGGCAAAAACCATAAACGCTTCAAAGGAGTTTTCATGGGCCCATGTTGCCCGTTGGGCATAGGGAGGCAACTTGTCAAACATGGCGCGAGGTGCAGACAAATCATATCCTACTTGCACTCTAGCAAAAGCTACTAATAAATAGGGTAGATAAATGAGAATAGCCGCAACGACAATAGAGGATAAAAAAATAGCAGGTACTGGTAATAGAGATAAAGACATTCAACTAATTTAATAGGGTACTTGGTCAGGTATTGATCATTTTTGTCAATGGATAAGGGGTAATTTAGTGAAATCATTACCCTTTACCCAATGATTTTCCATCTCTATCATTAGCTTTGCAAAAACTGCCGTTCACTCTAGTCAAAGTAGAAGAGTGTTACCACTTTTCGCTGGTCTTCGGCATCACTACAAGTTTGTAGCAAAGTGCGACTATCGTGAAATGCAAAGCAGATTAGTTGTTGACAACGAGAGACGATTTCTTTGTTACATAGGTAACTCGCTTCAGCTAGGGACAAGTTATCATTACTGGGGTTTTCCACTAAGTGCATAACCTGTTCTAATTGCTGGCGCGATTCTTGGGGTTGACGTTCCAAACTTTGGGGTAAAATAACCGTGAGTAAGTTGGGATCAGCCTTGGTTGCGCCCCGGATGGCCGCAGAGTTTGTGCCTGTAGCACCAGAAGTAATGATGCGGTTGCCCGATAGAATCAGGGCATAAGTCATCATTTCAATGAGGTTCTGATGGGTAATTGGCACATGACGAGAACCTAGCAAGGCAATCCGCTTGGAACCTGTTTGCTGGATGGTTGCTAGTTCTTGGGCTAAGGTATCGAGTTTAATAGTATCTATTGACTGACTCAAAGATGAAGATCATGAGATTAAACAACCTAGACATTCTACCAAACAGCGTGTACATAGGATACTAACCAGGGTTACATTATTATTTGTTAGCAAATTACTAAGGAGCTACTCAACCTCTAGAACTACTTTTGGAAATACCCATACCTCTTAATCCCCTCCAGCCGATGACGATATAACCAATTGACAATAATAAACTATTAATACCAGTTCGCAATTCCTTCCAGGCATCTTCCTGGGTTTTCTGCAACTGTTGTTGTGTTTGAGTCTGAATTTGGTTAAGTCTTTGGGTTGCTAGTTTTTGAGGGTCTGTTTGCTGGGCGATAAAATTATCAAGAGAGTTAAGATTTGTTTTATACTGCTTGAGTAGATCCTTCTGTGCCTCAGGTAATTGACTATCGCTAAGTGCCTGATTATACTTTTTGTCATCCTTAACCAGTTCATTTAGCTGGGTTCTGAGTTGCTCTTTTAATGCAGCGCGTTGTTTCTCTACAGATGCTTTTACCTGATCATTACCAAGTTGATTTTGGAGTTGTGCTAATTGATTTTTCACTTGGGTTTCTGACTGTTCCGCTTCTTTCTCAATCCGTGCTAACCCCTCTGCCTTTAGTTGATTGACGTTACTCAGATGTAGGGGAAAAATCAACAAAAATATCAGTCCTAACAAACTAGAGAGGATAAAAATTGGCAATTTTAGACCAGAAGACGAGGAACGACTACTTTCACTAGATCCACTAGATTTACCAACCCAGTATGCAATTAGAATTGTTCCCAGACCAAGCAATGGTACAATACCCTGATTTACAAGACTTCTGCACAAGTTAATTTGCCAGAGTTTATCTGTAAATTGCAAAGGGAATAATAAAAATAGACAGTCTACAGAAAAGAACAATATACAGATTATACCTATTAACTGGAGCAAGAAGGATGTGTTAGAGGATGTATTAGTAGCCATATTGGTTTACAGTGTGAATACATTAAATTAATTAGCATATTTAATGTTACAGGATTACCCAGTAAGCGTAAAGCTCAGTGTCTAGAGCTTAAATCTTTCTCGCCATTCTTCTACATTTTGTCGTAAACCTGCACCCAACCAATCATCAAACTGGGGATACAGTGGTAAACGTGGTACTAACTCCCAGCCCCCAGATTTTAAGATGTTTCTGAGTTCCTGTTCCTGTAAATGGGGATAATCAGGATTAACTTCATCCTTGGGACCTATTCCCCCTAAATCCCTCGCTCCAGCGGCTATACAAGCAAGTAACCAATTTTCATCTTTAACTAAATTGGGGGGAATCTGGATTGTAATGTCTGCTGGTAAAATTTCCCGCACTTTGGCGATAATTTCTGGTAATTGATGAGGGTTAAATGGTGGTGCGTCAAAGTTTTGCACCGTTCCGGGGCTGTGGGGTTGGAGAATTACCTCTTGAATATGATGGTAATGTGCATGAGATTCAGAAATAGCCGCTAAAGTCTCCCACCAATCTGTCTCTGTTTCCCCTATTCCTAAAAGTAACCCTGTGGTGAAGGGGATTTTTAGCTCTCCTGCCCATTGTAATTGTTGCGATCGCACTTGGGGCAATTTACTTGGTGCATGACGATGGACTGTACTTAATAGTTTTGGTGTCAACTGCTCCAACATTAACCCCATGGACACATTCACCGTTTTCAGTTTTTGCATTTCTACCCAACTCAGTGGACCAACATTGGTATGGGGTAAAAATCCCATGTCTATTGCTAAGGCACACAAATCATAAATTCGCTCAAACCAAGCTTCCCGTCGGGCTGAATGGGGATGGACTTCACCGCTCAAGATCAGGATTTCACAGACATTTTGTTGTTTAAGTTGTAAAAAAATCTCTTTAGCTTCCCCAAGAGTCAACCAAGGACTTTTACCCGGTTCAGTGCGGAAATTGCAATAAGAACAGCGGTTAAAGCACTCATAAGTGGGAACAATAGTATAAGCAGGGCTATAGGTAACAATATTTTGACTAGATAGAGACATATATAGTAGGGAGCAGGGTCTGCGTCCAAAAATGCAGGGGTTGATGAATGAAGTAGGGAGTTGCGTC
>NZ_VIKZ01000082.1:0-3134 GCF_009711985.1 Dolichospermum sp. UHCC 0260
TGAAGGCCGCACCAGATAAACTAAAAGTTGGTGGTTGAATGACATCAGGATTAAGTCCAAAATCCCGTGATTTACTCACACCAGCCATAAACATTCCTCCCCCTAAATCGCCAGTGCTAACAAAGGAATCACCAACTACCCATTTAGTCATTTTTTGGGGATTGTCTAAGGTGAAATTTGTTAAACCTCGCAGCCAAGAACCATCAGTTTTGCGGGAAAAACTGCTATAAAGTAAATTTTTATGAATGCTTAATCCTGATTCTCCAAAAAATGTATAATTGTTGAGGTTGAATTTTTCAATGTCAACAGGTAAGTTAAAAGCATAATTTAAAAAAACACTAGTGTTTTGACTATAAGTAATATTTTTCGCTGACTCCCGACCTAAATTAAATGAATTAGTTTTTAATAATTCCGGTTGGGCTGTTATCCTTAAAGTTAGGGCTTTTTCATCAAAAATATAGCTGACCTGGGGAGATAATGAAACCAGAGAAACATAGGTTTCATTATTAATGGTTTCTCGACTACCAGCGAAACTTTCTAACCCGGCTTTTTCTAAATCGGAACGAGTAATAAGAATATCCTGGGGGCGTAAAATCACAAAAATTGCTTCTTTGGCCACCTGGTTAACGGTCAGTTCCAAAATGGCATTTTGTTCTTGTGCAGCAACCTGAGAACAAACTACAACACTCCAACCAGAAACCAGCAGCAACAACCAGCCATTATTCACAGACATAAAACCATGAAGATTCGCCCTTCTCTACTGACTTTTTTGCTACTTATAGCCAGTGCTGCTGCTCCCGCAATGGCAGGTAGCGCAAGTGATAACTTGAATGTTTCTGCTTCAGTAGTTCCTAGTATTATAATTGTCCCACCTGCTGCTCCTGTGCCAATACCAGTTGAGAACATAACTAATCCGTCTAATCCGGCAACGGTAACATTACCAATCGCTATCACTTTACCGAGTAATACTACTGGGAAAATTACCCTGGGACAAGGACAAAATCCCTCTGCTGTCTCCACTGACCCTAACCCCGTGCGCCGCATGACTGATGGTAATGGAAATTACTTATTGTATGAATTATATCAAGATGAATCTAATACAATAATTTGGGGTAATACTGATAACACTGGTTTGTCATTGACTGGTACGGGTTCAGCCAGTAATGTCAATGTTCATGTTAAAATTCCGGCAGGGCAAAATGTGCCGGCAGGAAATTATCAGGACACAGTGGAACTGAAAGCGACTTTGTAAGCATTTTGAAAATAATTAACCGCAGATAAACGCAGATAAACGCAGATAGGAAGAGATGAATTCAGGAATTTCATGATTAGACATCTCTAAAGATTAAATGTGCGTATCCTATAACCCCTGTAGAGACGTTCCATGGAACGTCTCTAGGTTGGAGGACAAGATTCCAGTCTCCCCCCTTTACAAGGGGGGACTAAGGGGGGTAAGCAGCAGCACAAGCGCCCTGGGGAGTGTCTAGGGTTTCTTTAAAGGTGGTTTTTGCGGTTTTGACTTCCACTACCAGCTTCTTGACCCCATTACATTTTTCCTTGGGTGGTAATTCTACACTATAGGATTTAGTATTACCCGCTAAAATATACCAAGTATTGACAGAAGTTTCAATAATTTTTTCCCCTGTGGCACTTACTCCTTGCACTGTAATTTGCTGTGGCGGAAGATTGACATTACCAGTATTGTTAATCTCAAAAGATAAATTACCTTTTTTGATTGCTAGTTGTCCCATTTTTCCTGACTGGTTGATTTGGCTCGGTTGTAGAAAAATAGGAATACTTAAATTAGTTAAGACTTGGATGGCATTCTGAGTAGATTGACTGGTTTTTGTCGGTAGTTCTTCCACAATCAGTCGGTAAGTCTTTTCGACATTATTAATGGGAACTTTAGAACCGAGTCTAATTTGCCGTTCTGCCTGGGATTCTACGGAAAGTAGAGATGGAAACAGAATAATATCTTCAGTAGGAGTGAGTTTGTCTTCTCCTTGGGCATTTTGTTCCCATTTGAATACTTTGAATTGAAAACTGCCAGCAGTGGTATCCTGATTACGTAATTTCAGCAGCACAGTGGAAACTTTGGGAGAAAGAACAACATTAATGGGATTAACGCCATAATTTCCCGCGTCGGCTTGGGATGTTTTAAAACATAAGCCCAGGAATAGGCTGAGAAACAGCAGTAATTTTAAGCGGGAACTGAGGGTAAACACGAGAATTAACCTTATTTGTAAGGTGCGTTAGGACAAAAGCCCGTAACGCACCAAGATTTTGCATCGTGGGTTACGGATATCGCTTGCGTAATTTTTACCAGATGTCTTTTGGATGATCAGGGCTTAGTAAGTAACAGTAGCTGTTACAGTATCAGTATAAGAACCCGATGGAACGTTCTGACCTGCGGGAATTTCACCGTAAACAGTTGTAGATTTATCAGCACCATTACCAATAACGGTTATACCAGTATCAGTACTGGTACTACTTCCCGATCCCCAAATCGCAGTCTTTGCGTTATCTTTGTAAAGGTTATAACTGAGATAATTGGCATTATCAACATTTTTAAGCCTACGGTTTTCTGCTGGGTTATCAATATCAGAATTGTAGCCTGGACTTAACGTAATTACTGCAAGAGCATAAGCAGTACAATTTGTTGTCACAGTTCCAGTTACACTTGTACCTGTCCCTGGATTATAAGCACCAAAACTCAGCGCAGCAGTTGAAATAGTGCAGTTATTATTTACTGAAGCTGAGATCTGAAAGTTTGAATCAGCAGTACCAGCAACAGCCATTGAGGGAGCGGCAGAACCAACAGCGACAAAGAGCGCGGATGCTAAGGCTAAACGACGCATCATAGTGTAAGTTCCTTGGAAAAAATATTGGGTTAATAAAATCTGTCTTTTGGTAGAAACCAGTAATCAAATTCCTATTAACTCACTATTTCTGCATGGTATGTGTATATTTAAGCAAGTTAAGTAAAGTTCATTAATAATAATTCTGGAAATCGCTTTATAATTTGGTTGTAGCTATTTATAAAGAAAAAATAAACTTAGTATAATAGTCTTTAACTTTCTTAAATTCATGATTTTTTTCAGTTGAATTACCGATTTAGTCTAAGAGGTTGTTTG
>NZ_VIKZ01000082.1:3374-12487 GCF_009711985.1 Dolichospermum sp. UHCC 0260
ACATTAAAAACTTTTCAAACATCCTCTAAACTCCAGGAATTATGAAAATCCCCAGAAATCGCCAGACATACTTATTAACCGAGTTGGGTGAGGAAAAAATAATTAATACTCTTAGTGAAAACCACGTGAACCCACGGAATAGAATTACGTGGATACAGAAACAGATGCAAAACTCTGGTGAAAGTATAAGTAGTAATACGGTTCGTAGAATTTTAACAAAGCAGAATGTTGAAGAGTATGCAATTAAATTACTATTTAAGACATTAAACATCCCATACAAGCACAACGTAGATGTTATTCTAGCTTTAAAAGATATAAGTAGTGCGAAGAGTTGCCATCAAGAGTTTTTTCCTGTTGAGAACAAACATTCTAATTTTTTTGGGAGAGACAATGACTTAGCAAGACTTAATACTCTAATCAATCAACATCAAAAAATGATTGTTATTCAGGCACCAGGAGGACTAGGTAAAACAACTTTAGCTAGGCAATACTTAGATAATCAAGGGTTTGATTTAGTTTTATCCCTAGAAATAGCTAAAGAACCAGATAATATCACTAGCGTTGAAAGCGTAGTTGAAGAATGGCTGAAACAATACTTTGAAGAAGAACCAGGCAGGGAATTTGGTATTACACTCGCAAGATTAAAAAAACACTTGCAAAATCGCCAAGTCGGGATATTAATTGATAGCTTAGAACCTGCACTAGATAAACATGGTAGGTTCATTCAAAATCATAGTCGTTATCTAGAATTATTCAGGGTTTTAGCTGATGCAACTGTGCAGTCATTTACGATAATTACCAGTAGAGAATGTTTATTTGATGACCGTATTGATATAATTTATCATTATTATTTAAGTGAATTAGGTGTATCAGCGTGGCAAGAATTTTTGGCATTTCACGAAGTTAAGATTGATATTTCTTTACTAGAAGAAATGTACATAAAATATGGGGGTAATGCCAAAGCTATGCATATCTTGCTTGGGTCAATAAAAACAGATTATGAAGGGGATACAACTGCTTATTGGCAAGAAAATTGTACTTTGGTGGAAAGAGGATTAAAAAATTTAGTTGTCAATCAATTTAACCGATTGCAAAATTTAAATCCAAATGCTTATAAGTTACTGTGTCGGTTAGGATGTTATCGCTATCAGGATATACCACAAGTGACTGAAGATGCCTTACTAGCTTTGCTGTGGGATATTCCTGACCAGCAACAGTGTATCTATATAATTAGATCTTTAAAAAATTTGCGTTTGTTTGAATTTGCCAAGGGCAAGTATTGGCTGCATACAGTGATTAAAGAAGAGAGCATAAAAAGGTTAAAATCAAGTCAAGAATGGGAGGAAGTTAACCGAAAAGCAGCCGAATTTTGGAGAGGTAGTGTGAAAAGTATTCGCACCATGGAAGATGCTAAAAAAGCTTTTGAAGCTTATTATCATTATGAATGTATTCATGACTTTGAACAAGCTGGATATATAATTATTCAACGAAGAAATGGTTGCTGGTCATTTGATGAAATGCTGGCTTTTTCTTACTATCGAATGGGAGCATTAACACAAGTAATATCTATACTGAATTTCCTGAAAGAAAAGATAAAATCTGAATATCTACTAGCAAGTATTTATAGTATTGAAGGCATAATAAATTTAGTGTCAGGAAATATGAATATAGCGATTAATTATTTGCATCAATCACTAGCAATAGCAACTTGTATTTTAAATAATTTTGAAAATCATCAAATAGACATAAGTTATGATGAGATTGTATTATTGATAGTCAAAAATCAAATCCATTTATCCTTTTACTATATAGACATCTGGGAACTGGAAGCAGCCATAAATATTTTAGAACCGACCAAATCATGGATAGAAACCATAATCCAAAAAGGAGATAAAAATTTAAAGTTAAAAATAGAAAAATATCAAGTAACCGTGTGGCTACATTTAGCTTTGTTATACTCATACTTTAATGCAGGAGAAAAATACACTTTTCCTCAATCTTTGGCTAAAAAAGTATATTATTCGCTTTTCACGGGAATTTTTGCGGAGATAGTACATTATATGATACTTAATTTAGAAACTTTACTAATTAATGCAGGATTAGGAACTGAAGTGAATTTTTGCACATGGCGTAAAATATATGCTTTATTAAAGTTAGGTCTAATTTACAAAAATTTAGGAAACATTAAAAAATCTTTGAAAATATATAATGCAGCGATAGAATTTTCTCAAGCAGAAAGTTCCTATGGATGGATAGAATCTGCTCAAGAACTTAACTATAATTCTCACTATAATCCGCTTGTAGCTAAAGTTTTAACTGGTTTAGCAGAACTGTATCGAATCCAAGATAATTTTGAAGAAGCACTTTTTAAACATTCACAATCAATAGAAATATTCCATAAAATCAGTGGTAACAGATGTGATTTAGCAGAAGCTTACTTTCAACTAGGTTTAACATATCAGAAAATGGGTGACTTTAAAAATAGTCAGATCAATTTTGATGAAGCCATAATATTATTTACAGCAGTGGAAGCTCCCCGGCAAGTTGAGAAAGTTGAAAGAGAAAAAGTCAGTAACCCAGCCCTAAAGGGACTGGGCTTGTAAGAGAAATCAAGCCGTACTGACCAGACCACCCTGAGCCTGAGAAAAACCAAAATTTGTAAGAGACTTCCAAGAAATAAAATCCCCAAAAATTTCTTGTAGTGCGGGCATCTTGCCCGCTGGATATGTACCTCATAACACTGGAAAGTTCTGTATACAGCGGTTTCCGCTCTTATGAGGTACAAAATTGAATTATAAAACTCTTGTGGTGCGGGCATCTTGCCCGCTGGATATGTACCTCATAACACTAGAAAGTGCTGTATATCGCTATCAGGAATATCAAAGAATCATGATTTTGTCATGAAATCATATTTTTACTGGTTATGTCATCAAATATTAATTTATTTTTGTTGTTAGCATCATTCATTAAATATTAATTTATTCGTAATTAAAATATCTTTTTGCATTACCAACTCATAGTAATAATTAATAAAGCAGAATAACTGATAATTTCAAATTATTGAATTTGCCAATATTGACAAAATTACTTTGTCAGAGAAAATATAACCATTTTTGGGGCTTAAATACTTATGTCACTTGATGTTTCTGCGGACTTTTCATCTCAAAAAAAAATCAATTATACTGCCATTTCCCAAACCAATGCCTTTCAAAATCCCACTGATAATAGGATAATTTGGGGTAGTCATAGTTCTTCTTCCCAAGATAATTTAGCAGCAACCGCATCTGTTGCTACTAATAGTAGTTATAACTCAACAAATGGCTATGGCTTGGTGAATGCTGGATTAGCAGTGAGTAAAGCCGCAGGTGTTAGTCCCTATGCAGACGTTCCTAATGTGGGTGGGAATAATTGGGGAGCGGATCTGATCAAAGCTCCCACAGTCTGGAATAATGGATATACAGGACAAGGAACTATTGTTGCCGTACTAGATACTGGCGTAGACTATAACCATCAAGACTTAAAAAATAATATTTGGAGTAATAACAAAGAAATAGCTGGTAATGGGATAGATGATGATAGTAACGGCTATATTGACGATGCTCAAGGCTGGAATTTTGATAGTAGCAATAACAACGTCCTAGACAACAATGGTCATGGGACTCATGTTTCTGGAACTATAGCCGGAGAAAATAACGGCATTGGAGTCACCGGCATTGCCTATAACTCCAAAATTATGCCAGTCAAAGTCCTAGATGCCAACGGCTCAGGTTCTTACTCAAATATCGCCAAAGGCATTTATTACGCAGTTGATAATGGTGCAAATGTCATTAATCTCAGTCTAGGAGGTAATTCCTCTAACGATACTCTCAAGTCAGCCATTGAATATGCCAGCAGCAAAAACGTCATCGTTGTTATGGCAGCCGGTAATAATGGTGACTCAATGCCATCCTATCCCGCCCGCTACGCCTATAATTCAGGAATTGCTGTAGGTGCAGTGGATAAAAATAATAAGCTTGCGGACTTTTCCAACCGTTCTGGTTCTCAAGAAATCACCTATGTCACTGCCCCAGGAGTTAATATTTACTCCACAATACCCAATAATCAATATGCCAACTACAATGGCACTTCTATGGCAGCCCCCCACATTGCTGGTGTTGTCGCTCTCATGCTCAGTGCTAACCCTAAGCTAACTGAAAGCCAAGTCCGCCAAATTATTACCAGCACATCTGCAAATAGCACTAATCCTTCAGAGCCAACAAAACCTTCAGAACCGGGGTTGAAAATGCCGTCTTTATTCCCCCCTCTAGACTCTTTTTTCCCGCTGGATTTGATTAATATCATCAATATAGGCTCAAAATTACCTTTCAACCTACAATCTCAATCATCAAACTCTATTCCCCTTCCTCCCGTTGTCGTCTCTATGAACGAAAATCAGTTAACGTTGCGTTTCGGTAATCTGGAATCAACACCCGCACAGCAGTCTAGCTACTATAGTCAGAATTTATCATTTACCTTTACTGAATCTGGCATACACTACTATGCGGACGAAACCCCAGGTGAGAATCCTGACATAAAAGTCAGCATAACTGCAACACCTCTGGGAATGATGGTTGTTTTGGGTGTTAAGAGGGATATTTTACAATCCGATCCAAAAAAGCTAACTAATGATAACAAGAGCCAGCTTTTTCTTCCTGCTTCACCCTAGAAGTGTCGGCAAGTCCTAGAGAATCTATGGGTTGAAGTGTTAATTTACCTTTGGGGGTTAAAGTCCCCTGCTTCTACAAGCAGCGGGTTTTGCGTCGGGGTAAAATCCCCGTTGCAAAACGTAATTCTAAATTCTAAATTCTAAATTCTGCATTCTTTTAATCAAATCCCATTGCTTTCGCAACGGCTTTAATGTCCGCCGGAATACCCTGTTTAAATTGGGCGTGACTGTGTTTAATGGCTGTATCTGGGTCTTTTAAACCATTACCAGTGAGGACACAGACTACTGTTGCCCCGGTGGGAACTTCGTCTTTTACCTGTAACAAACCGGCGACAGAAGCCGCGCTGGCAGGTTCACAGAAAATCCCTTCCGATGATGCTAATAGTCGGTAAGCGTCGAGAATTTCTTCGTCAGTGACAGAACGAAAACTGCCTTGGCTGGCTGTTTGAGCGGCTATGGCTTTATCCCAACTGGCTGGATTACCAATTCTAATGGCTGTGGCTATGGTTTCAGGATGTGCCACTGGTTGACCATTTACTAAGGGTGCAGCCCCAGCGGCTTGGAAACCCATCATTTTCGGCAAGCGATCGCATTTACCATCTTGATGGTATTGACAAAAACCCATCCAATATGCTGTAATATTGCCCGCATTCCCCACGGGAATACATAACCAATCGGGGGCATCACCCAAGGCATCAACAACTTCAAAAGCTCCAGTTTTTTGCCCTTCTAACCGGTAGGGGTTGACAGAATTTACCAAAGTGATGGGATATTGATCTGCCATTTCCCGGACAATTTCCAGGGCGCGGTCAAAATTTCCTTGAATAGCCAGGACTTCAGCCCCATAAAGTAACGCTTGGGCTAATTTACCTAAAGCCACATAGCCATCAGGAATCAACACAAAGGGTTTCATTCCCCCCCGTCTAGCATAGGCAGCGGCAGCGGCGGAGGTATTACCAGTGCTGGCACAAATCACAGCCTTAGCACCTGCTTCTGCTGCTTTAGAAATTGCCATGGTCATCCCCCGGTCTTTGAAGCTACCAGTGGGGTTAAGTCCATCATATTTGACATACACCTTCACCTGTCTGCCAATACGTTCAGCGATCGCTGGCACGGGAATCAAAGGTGTGTTACCCTCCAACAAAGTCACCACCGGGGTTTTTTCGCTGACAGGCAAGTATTGACGATAGGCTTCTATCAGCCCTGGCCAGGGTTGGCAATGAGATTTAGCAGCAGACAGGCTCAAAGTCACAGGATTCAAAACTTCTTAATTAAGGATTTAGGATTGGGAATGCTCTTGGTATAAGTATCCCACTTTTCAAGTCTATATGTTAGTTGCGGAACACAGTCACAATGATCGGAGTCTTTTATCACTACATTTGTAACCGATTAGAGTATATAATGAAAACTATATAATATCTTAACAAAGATTAAGATAAGTATATTATACTATTTCTAAATGGTGTGAGTTAAGTTTCTAATGCCAACAACTATGTCTACTATGTCATCCAGTGTTTCCGAATGCGAATCCCACGCTAACTTAGTCAAGAAGTTAACGAAGGCTTACTATCGAGACGATCAGCAAGTGAAGTTCATGGACTTACAAGCAGAGGTAGATTCCCTTTTAGCGCAATTGCAAAGTCTCAAAAGCGAACAAGTGGAAGCTCCCAGCGACGAAGAATAAATTACCTGTAATGGTGACTATTCAAATTGCTGATTAGTTTGTGACCAACGTTGCAGACTATAGCCCTGTTTATTTTCTACCAGTAACGCTAGAGATTGGTCATCAGTAAGTTGAGCGATCGCTATTAGCGTTTGCTGGCTTGCATGGGCAAAATCACTATAAATTACTCTACTATCCGCCGACAAAATCAGAGTCCGGGGACGTTTTTGATCTTCCACTGGTTTTGAGTTATTACCATCGGACTGATTTAAAGATGCTATAGCGGGATCAGAAATAGTTATGACAATTTCCTGCTGTGCATCATTAGTTAAATCAGCCAATTGAACTGGCCAATCACCCATTTTTTCCCGCATTTCCTGAAAATCAGGAATATTACCAGGATTTATATCACCCGACTGTTGTAGTTTTCTCCAGATAGTCGGCAAGATTAATTCTACTAATTGGGGTTTTTGTTGATATAATTCCTTTACAGATACCGGAGACGGTTCTACCCATTTCAACGCATCCACAGTCATGGCTAAAGGTTGAGGTTGAAGAGATGTGACCTTATTTTCAGAAAGCGCGGAACCCGACATTAACAACCGTAAACCCTGATCTTGCACTTGTACAGCTTTAATCGTAGTCGTAGTAACTTCTTGTTCTCCATTGGGTTTCCAGACAATAATTTGCATACTAGGGTCATAACTAATACCCAGAATTTTTCGCCAAAATTTTCGAGGTTGATGTTTCAGTTGGTCAAAATTAGCAAATGGATAACTTAACCAGCTTGTACCATCATGAAATGCACTAACTTCCACCTGATACCAAACTTGATTATTAGTAATTTTCAAATCAGTTTGCAGAGATATTGGCAACCAATCCTGCTCATTAATACGACTAATTTGGTTGACAGTGCCAATAATTCGACTTTTATGGGCATTGATCTTATCATCATCAAGTTTAGTTAAAATATCTTGAATATAATTGAGTGTTTCCTGGTTAATATTCGGTTGTGCTTGCAACCAAGCATTAGCTCTTTCTTCCCCCCGTTGGACTTTAAAAATTAGTGCGACCCAAGCTAAAACTGCGCGACGATTAGGATTGAGTCGTAACGCTACAGCAGACCGATTCCAGATTCTCCCTTTATCTGTTTGTAGTAAATTAGCAATTTCTTGACCATAATCAGCTGAAGTTTCAAATACCTGTAAAGCCTTTTCCCAACGACCATCAATAATATCCGCTGTAACTTGTTGCTGAGGACTTGCCCAATTTTTCTCAGCCTGCATTTTCGTAAATTCCGAATGTAAGCGAATTACATCTATTTGCGCCCGTGCTGCCGCTGAAAAAGGCTGTTTACGCTGTTTTTCTAAAGATATCAACCATGTAGAAGCAGGAGTCCAAAGTCCATTTCTGGCTAATAACAGAGATTGTTGAAAAGCAAATTCATCAATTGCGGGTTTTTGGAAATTAATTGCTTCTAAATAAATAGAATTAGCCACTAACTTACTAGGTTTAACTTGATAAACTTGTAAATTTGGTTCTACATTTATCGTTTGATCAATAATTAACTCCTTTGAATCATTACCCGTTATCTGTTGCCATTTAGGTAACTGCCCATTGCGGGTCTTCCAAGATAACATTTGTTGTAAGCTTTTCAGAGTAGGATTGTAATAGACAACTTGACCATAGGTAATATTATCATCGTTATTTTTGTGTTCACCCTGCAAATAAAACCAAAATCCTGGAAATAGATTAGTATCTGCAAAAGCTTTCACCTGATTTAAAGGTAAATTTGTCTTGGTTTCTTGATTGTCTGATTCAGAAATAGCCGCAAATGAAGAGGACTCTACAAAATTTCTCGATAATCCAGTAACAGGTAATTTAGTAATTAAATAGTAGGATTTTTCTGACTGAAATTTAGATTCCAAATCCTGGGAAAGTTTATAGATCCTCAATTCTACCAATTCTTGACAATGAGATTGACAATTCTTGCGTTTTTGGAAAATTGGTAATAAAAAAGATTCCTCTGATTTACCATCTAAAGGCAGGATTTCGCCAGATAGACGTTGTTGTTGAGTTAAACCGAGTTCAATAGCTGTCAGTGTTTCCGGTAGTTCTCGTTTACCTGTAGATATTTTTGCCCATTTTGGTAAAAAATCATTCACCCAGCTAATCTGGGCAGGATTTAAAATAAATAGCACACTAATCCAACCAACACCAATAATTACACTAGCACTGCCTAACAACAGACCCATAGCCAACGTAGACCATAGCCAACTACGCCGTTGAGAACGTTTGGGTAATTTTTTAACATTCTTCTTGATTGCAGCTTGAGAAGGCTGATTCAGCTTAGTAGCTTTTGGTCTGCGTTTGCGGGGTTTATTGATCATCTGACTATTACTAGCACTAGTAATTTGATGTTGTTCAAAATCATCCATGATAGATTTTGACAAACTTGGTGCAATTTTGCCAGTGTACTGGGGTAAAACTTAAAACTTCGCCGAGATCTCCGACTTCTTGAAGAAGTCGGGGATCTTGTTTGTTGTTTATAATTGGGAATGGGTATATTTTTGCTGAAATCACGAACAGGGAGAAAATGAGCAATAAAAAAGGTTTGGTTGACAACCAAACCTTGACTTAAATCCAGTGCATAACAACATCCCGAATTAATTTAACCTATATGATCTATTTTCAACATCTTCCCATAGTATGTATGCAAATTTCATAAAACCTGATAAGAAATCA
>NZ_VIKZ01000083.1:0-12460 GCF_009711985.1 Dolichospermum sp. UHCC 0260
GTACCAAGGGGCTGCACCACCTCTATCTGGCCGATATCTCCAGTCTTTTCCTTCTGCTTCTACATCACAAAATAAATCAGCTTTATGGAGGGCAATAATTATGTGTTTGACTCGTTGACAATTCTGTTGTAAAAAGTCGAACCAGTTCTGTAAACCATTCACCCATTGATCACTAGTTGGTAATGTATCAATTGGTTGAAGATGATTAGCAGCAATATTTATGCGAGTGCTAGAAACTAGACTTTGGTGGGGAGGTAACATTAAAATCACGGCTTTACTTTCCTTGACTTTATTTTCCATTCCTTGCCAAGCTGCTGGATAATCTTTCCGATATTGGGGATTACTCCAAAACTCTCCAGGGGTATCAATCCATAAAATATTTAGTTGTCTTACTCCGGTAGCTGGTAAATCCACCTCCATGTTTAAGGTTCTTGTATCTAATTGTGCTGTACCTGCTATTTCCTTGGTGCTGGGATTGTATAAGTCACTAGCTAGGATATTACTGATTTTTACATATTTCCCATGTTCAGTCAAGGCTCTGACCATGCTGGTTTTTCCGGTTTTGCGATCGCCTATCACCACAATACTCATCTATTTTATACCCCACCCTGATCAAGTTGCTTGTATTCCACAGGAAAACCCGTATATGTTAATGTCTCTGAACCTAATACCCACTCCTGACGCGGTATATTCACCAAATCAGTCTCAACAATTCGCCCAGATAAAAAATGCAGTTTTTGATTATTTGAACCCCTTAGTGGTTGATTACTAATTTGCTGTTGTATAAATAAGCCATCTACTAATAAATCTATATGATTTAGTAACCGTTGACTATCAGGGATATTATTGAATTGTAGTTGTTGTAGTTGATACCCTGTCCAACAAATAACCGTCTTACCTACGGATTGGACGCGACGTGCTAAATCTGCCAAAGCCACAGCTTGAGCAAAAGGTTCACCACCGGAAATGGAAATACCCGCTAAATCTGGTAATGCTTGGAATTTTTGCCACATTTCCTCTACAGTCACCACCTGATTTAACTTAAACTGCAAATAGTCAGGATTTTGACAACCTAGACACTGAAAAGGACAACCTTGCACCCAAATCACCATCCGAGTTCCTGGACCATTAGCACAAGATCGAGGCAGCCAAGCGGCTATATTTAGCAATAGCGGTTTTGTCATCATTTACCATCTTAAATTAAGAGATTGAAACCCACGTAGGTGGGTTTTGCCTGTGTAGCCGCGATTTCTAATCGCCGATACTTTCAGAACGTCGCTCAGATGTATTCTTAAAATCAGACTCCATAGTTGTTTTTACGGAAATAATCCCCATGTCCACATTCCGCCATTCTTTGTCCACAGGTTCACCATTCCACTCAGTCCATTCCACCTGATAACCTTGCTGTTGAAACAGTTCAATCACATCAAAAGTCCGACTAGAACAGGAAGAATCACCTTCTTCATCATGAGGACCAGCTAAATCAATTTGTTGACCATCAAACTGAATTCGCATTTGCGTATTTACTCCCTCATGGGTTTCGATATTAATAACTACATCACCATCATTAATTTCCGTAATCTTGGCAACATAACCAACTTCTTGCCAAGATGCTACTAAATTTTTCGCCGCAGTATAAACTTGCTCTGCTTGAGATTCGTAGCTACTAATTTCTTGATGGAAAATTTCTATCTCTTCATCAGAAATACTCTGCCAACTATTACACAGATCATTTATTTTGATTTGTAATTGTTGAGTAATATGATTAGGAAGACTTGACTGTAAATTATTGAGTCTAGATTGCAGAAATTCAAACTGTTTTGTCCACTCTACTTTGAGTTGTTGAATTACCTGAATCCGCGCATCATCTAATGCTTGCAAGTAGGTTTGAGCATCAGTTAAATTATTATTTTGTAATGCCCTTTCCGTCTTCTGAATAGCTTGTTGCACACTTGCTGCTTCCAATAATTGCCGATCAATCAAAATTTGATATTCTGATTTAATCTTCGGTAATTGCCTTTTCAAATTCTGCACTTGTCTTTGTGCATCCTGAGATAAGGCTTTATTTACTTCAGTATTTATTAATTTAACCTGTTGAGGTTCTTGAACAACAATCTTTTTTCTAGTAGCACCAGAACGAAATTGAGCAATTTTTTGTTGTATATCTTGCTCTCTTTTAATAGCAGCTTCTCTTTCTTGACGTTTGCGTTCCTGATATGCTTGTAATGCAGAAGCTATACCATCAAAAAAACCGGGTTGTGATGCGGTAGAAATACCAGCAGTGACGTTAAATGTTTTTTGTCCACTCATATTCTATTTCCTGCTACTTGTTTTTTCTGATTTACTACTGTGGAGGCAAATTTTGGCAGCAAAGACATAATTAATTAAAATTTAATTCTTTTTTAAGAAAAATGTAACTCAAAGATATAAGTAGGTTAGCATTGAAAATCGTCGTTATGGCACTAGGCAAGAGGCAAGAGGCAAGAGGCAAGAGTGAAGAGGGTTTGGGCGATTTTACTTTTCGTTACATATTACTCTTCGAGAAGCCGCTCCGCGTCTACGGTTTTTTTCCGTTCACCTACTTATAGGGCTACTATTTGATTTTTGAACAAGCTGTAAACCGTAAACCCCATCGAATCAACGATTGAGTCTCAGTATAATGAACAACAATCAAACCGGATTCCTATATTAGTATATCTTTGAGTTACAATTATCTAAATATCACTTAATTGTTGCATAAAATTTACATTCGTCAGCAAACATCAAGGCTATTTACATTTCATTAAACAGCCCGAAACCGGGATCTAGATGAACTGTATTCTTGCCCAGAATACTCTTACAGCAGATTTCGCTCTAATGAGGTACAAACTTGAATTATGAAACTCTTGTAGTGCGGGCATCTTGCCCGCTGGATATGTACCTCATAACACCGGAAAGTGCTGTATGTGATATATTATCCCTACAAAATGCTCAATCTGGTGAACTGCAAAGCTGGACTCTTGACGACAACCACCAGTTTCAATCCAAGACAATTAAACTGATAAAATTAGCAAATTTAAGTTAACATTAATACTCCGCGCTGATTCCTACAACTGCTATGCTAAATCCCAATCTGGATGAAATCCAGTTGACGAAAGACGACTACGAACGCTATTCCCGCCACTTAATTTTGCCAGAAGTGGGCATGGAAGGGCAAAAACGCCTAAAAGCCGCCAGTGTACTCTGTATCGGTACTGGTGGACTAGGTTCACCATTACTGTTATATCTTGCAGCAGCAGGTATAGGCAGAATTGGTATTGTTGATTTTGATGTTGTGGATACCTCTAACCTGCAACGTCAAGTTATTCACGGGACATCCTGGGTAGGTAAACCCAAAATCGAATCAGCAAAAAACCGGATTCATGAAATTAACCCCCATTGTCAGGTTGATTTGTATGAAACTCGGTTGAGTTCCGAAAACGCCCTGGATATTATTCGTCCTTACGATATCGTAGTTGATGGCACTGATAACTTCCCAACGCGGTATTTAGTCAACGACGCTTGCGTATTGTTAGATAAACCCAACGTTTACGGTTCTATCTTCCGGTTTGAAGGACAAGCAACCGTCTTTAACTATGAAGGTGGACCCAACTATCGTGACTTATATCCCGAACCACCACCACCAGGAATGGTTCCTTCCTGTGCAGAAGGTGGAGTTCTGGGAATTTTACCGGGAATGATTGGGATTATTCAAGCCACAGAGACAGTGAAAATTATTCTGGGGAATGGTACTACCTTGAGTGGTAGACTAGTGCTTTACAACGCCTTGGATATGAAATTCCGGGAGTTGAAACTGCGTCCTAACCCCATCCGTCCAGTTATTGACAAGCTGATAGATTACGAACAATTCTGTGGGATTCCCCAAGCCCAAGCCGAAGAAGCGAAACAGCAGATGGAAATTCAAGAAATGACTGTGAAGGAATTGAAGGCGTTATTAGATAGTGGTGCAAAGGACTTTGTGCTGCTAGATGTGCGTAATCCTCACGAGTATCAAATTGCTAAAATTCCTGGTTCAGTATTAGTCCCTTTACCAGATATTGAAAATGGTGATGGTGTGGCTAAGGTGAAGGAATTACTCAATGGACACCGTTTAATTGCTCATTGTAAACTGGGTGGACGTTCGGCGAAAGCCTTGGCTATCCTCAAGGAAGCGGGAATTACTGGCACAAATGTGAAAGGGGGAATTAATGCTTGGAGTCAAGAAGTAGACGCTTCTGTTCCTCAGTATTAATAATTTTGGGCGGGATTGTTGATAATGTTTGGGAAAAACCTCTAACTATCCCCAATCTGATCTCAACAACAAGATACCCGATTTCTTGGATGATTCGGGTATCTTTTTATAGTTAATACATGGAAATATAATTTGATTTATGTATCTAATTTATACAAAAAAATCTTTAAAAAATACCAAAATTGTCTATTACTTATACTTCTTTTAAAGAGTAAGATGTCTAAAGTTTGCATAAACTTCATGGAAAATTTAGCTATAGCAGTTTCCGGGTAGGTGAGGTTAATTAACAGAATTGAGGGTAAATTTACTTTCAAAAATACTACTTTTGCAGCATCTATCATCACAGCAAATTGCCAAAACAATCATAAATTCCATTATGGATACGCTTTCCACAAATAATTCCAAGATTCTGATTGTAGATGACGATTCTAGTGTCCGTAACCTGATTCAGCGTTTTTTGAGTCGGAAATATCAAATAGAATCAGCAGCAGATGGTAAAACCGCTCTTGTCTTATTTGAGCAATTTAATCCCGCTTTAGTAATTTTAGACTGGAATCTACCAGATGCAAATGGCTATAAACTTTGCCAGGAAATGCAAAGTCGTACCAATGTGTTAGTCATGATGCTTACCAGTCGCAATGATGAAGCTGATAAAATTAAAGTCTTGGCTGCTGGTGCTGATGATTTTTTAACCAAACCATTTAGTCTAGCTGAGGTAGAAGTTAGGGTAGAAGCCCTATTAAGACGTGTTCGCTATATCCAGTCCAGTGTGTCACAACGCCTCACTTTCAATCAGTTAGCTATTAACTCAGAAGCGCGAGAGGTAACACTCAATAATAAAGCTTTAGCTTTAACTGCTTTGGAGTTTAATATCTTACATTTTCTAGCTACCCACCCTGGACAAGCATGGAGTCGTACCCAACTGATCCAAAAGATTTGGGGTTGTGATTATGTGGGAGATGGACGGGTTGTTGATGTGCATATTGGCCAACTTAGGAAGAAAATGGAAGTTGATTCTAGTATGCCGGAGTATATTAAAACGGTACGGGGTTATGGTTATAAGTTTGATCCACCAGACAACACCGCAAGTTAAATTTTGAAAAAAGGGTTGTTGGATAACTGAACAATTTGGTCAAATCTACTAATTAGTTCGGTGATGATATTGAGGCTTGATTAGATGATTAAGGTGATTAATTGGTAGATATTGGAGCTAAAGTCAGTCAGGGAATTGTATCTACTTAGGGGTTGGATAAAATCTTTAGTTTTTCTCTTTTACAGGATATTCTCAGAGTATTTCTCATCTTCTCTGGTTTTGTCCAAACTATCAGTTTAAAAATATCTATGCAAATTACTGTGATGACTTTTAATCTCCGCTATGACAAACCAGATCCTGGGGTGCGTCAGTGGAAAAAGCGTGTAGGGGCGATTGCTTCTTTAATTCAACACTACAAACCGGATTTATTGGGTACACAGGAGGGTAAATCTGATCAACTGGCAGATTTACAAGCACTCTTACCGGAATATAACATTATTGGGGGCGATCGCACTGGTACAGGAAGCGGTGAACATTGTGCAATTTTTTATAATCCCCAATCCTTTAAACTTCAAGAAACACAAGATTTTTACCTCAGTGATACTCCAGAAATTCCTGGTAGTATTACTTGGGGAACTCGTTTACCACGGATGACCACGTGGGCTAATTTTGAAGTTACTAATCCTGGTCTATCTTTAACTATATTAAATACCCATCTAGATCACGAAAATGCCAAATCTAGAGAGTTAAGTGCAGCTTTAATTAGTCAACGGTTGGCGGAATTTCCTCCAGAAAACTACTTACTTCTCACAGGGGATTTTAACGCCAATCCTGATACTCCAGAACGGCAAATTTTTCTATCCCCTCTAAGAAATGGTAAAAAATTACAAGATCCTTTAGCTACTCTTCCTCTAGAAAAACAGAAAACTTTTCACGATTTTACAGGGGAAGCTGGGGATGCTATTGATACTATATATTGCGATAGCTGCGCTTTTCAGACAGAACAAGTTATTATTGATCGTGAACAGTGGGAAGGGGTATGGCCTTCTGACCATTTTCCAGTGATTGTGAAATTAACAGTTTTCTAATTTGCATAATTCAAGCTGACTTCACGGTTACGGCTAACTGCAATCCCAAAGCATCAAGTACATTAGTCAAAGAATAAAATTCAATTTCTCCTTTTTCAGCAAGAATTTGGGCAAATCTATCGTAGGATTGCTGTACTGCTACGGAAAAATTATCAATTCCACCCTGAGCCTCAATCACATTTTTGAGTGCTTTATTTAACATAATAGGATCACCTTCTTCTATAACTACCTCAATATAAGCTGCTGCTTCTAGAGGATCTTGTAAGTATTTAATTAGTTTGGCGTGATAACTTGTACTTCTAGGCATTGTTTCGACTAGACTCTATACCCCTTCTTCACTAACTCCACAGCTAACTGGATAGCTGCTTTCATACTTGTCGCATCAGCAATCCCTTTTCCCGCAATATCAAAAGCCGTTCCATGATCCGGGGAAGTCCGCACAAATGGTAAACCAATGGTAGTATTTACAGCCCGATCAAAAGCCATCAACTTCACCGGAATTAAACCCTGATCGTGATAAAGTGCTAAGTAAGCATCAGCAGGATTTTTGATCACGGAATTACCATACCAAGCAATACCCGGTTTTACCCACATTGTATCTGGGGGCATGGGTCCTTCTAGCTGTAAATGCGGGCGTTTTTGGCGTTCTGATTCCAACCAGGGAATTAACCAATCTATTTCCTCTGTTCCCAGTTGTCCCATTTCTCCACTGTGGGGATTTAACCCAGCGATCGCAATTCTGCCATGTTTAATCCCAAAATCATTTGCTAAACACTCCACCAGTAAATCTAATTTCTTTGTCAACAACTGCGGTGTTAAAGTCGCAGCTACTTGAGATAAAGGAATATGGGTGGTAGCAAGTAGAGCGCGGAGTGTCCAACCGGTAAAAGGCGATCGCCCCACAAACAACATCCCAAACCGCTCAACACCAGCCTTTTCGGCTAAAAGTTCCGTTTGTCCCGGATAGTTGTAACCAGCGGCTTTCCAAGCAGATTTAGCGATAGGTCCGGTGACAATTCCATCAAACTCACCTGCCAAAGTTTGAGATATGGCATATTCCATATAAGCAAAACTCGCTGCACCACTAGCTGCATTTCCCACACCTGTGATAATTTCACCAGCAATAGGGACATCAACTATAGACAAATCAACCGGATTAGCCAAAGCTAGAGAATTCTCAATATTTTTACTGATATTTTCATAACTTTTAGTTAATAAAGTTCTATTCCCTACCACCATCACATCACAATTTTGAGTAACTTGAGGATCTGCCAAAGCCTTCAAAATCACCTCAGAACCAATACCCGCAGGATCTCCCAGGGTCAGCACCAAACGCGGACGGTTATTTTGATTACTCATGATTTTGTAGGGGCGGGGTTTCTCCGCCTATCTCCACTCATTCCCGATGACATCCCTAAATTGGTTTAGAATTATTGATAGGTCTAATCCAAATATTTCTGATAGACCTATTGTACCTGAGTTGTTAGAGTTAAAAATGAGATCTTAGCCTTCAAATCAAATTCAGCAGTCTCAGATAAATCAACAATCCACAAAGGAGCATTACAGCAAATGGGCGGCGAAATGTTAAATGCAGCGATGCTATCTTTCGGTCTAATCTTCGTAGGTTGGGCAATTGGCGCTTTGTTACTCAAAATTCAAGGCGCAGAAGAATAGAACGGAAGCAGGGGGAAGCGGGGGAAGTAGGGGAAGTAGGGGAAGTAGGGGAAGTAGGGGAAGCAGGGGAAGTAGGGGAAGTAGGGGAAGTAGGGGAAGTAGGGGAAGCAGGGGAAGTAGGGGAAGTAGGGGAAGAAAAATTAATTCTTCATCCTGACTCCTGACTCCTGACTCCTGACTCCTGACTCCTAACTCCTAACTCCTGACTCCTGACTCGGTGACTCCTGACTCGGTGACTCCTGACTCGGTGACTCCTGACTGGACACTGAGCGAAGTCGAAGTGCTGACTCCTATCTTTTATTAAAAAGATGTAAAGTTTTATTTAGATAACTAAATTCTGTTAAGATTCTTTTCATAAACATTAAGATATATAACCAACCCCATGACATTATTAATAGTTGGTGCAACTGGCACTTTGGGAAGACAAGTGGCTCGTCGCGCAATTGATGAAGGGTATAAAGTCCGCTGTCTGGTTCGGAGTCCTAAAAAAGCTGCTTTTCTCAAAGAATGGGGTGCAGAACTGGTACGGGGAAACTTGTGTAATCCACAAACCCTGACAGAAGCATTAACAGGTGTAACCGCAGTTATTGATGCTGCTACATCTCGTGCCACAGATTCACTAACTATTAAAGAAGTGGATTGGGATGGCAAAGTAGCATTAATTCAAGCCGCTAAAGCTGCTGGTGTAGAAAGATTTATCTTCTTTTCAATTTTAGATGCTGATAAATACCCCAATGTACCGCTGATGGAAATTAAGCGATGTACAGAAGCATATTTAGCAGAGTCCGGTTTAAACTACACAATTTTACGTTTAGCTGGATTTATGCAAGGGTTAATTGGTCAGTACGGCATACCTATTTTAGAAAAACAACCAGTATGGGTAACAGGAACATCCTCACCTATTGGCTATATGGATACGCAGGATATTGCTAAATTCGCGGTGCGGGCTTTGACTGTGACAGAAACAGAAAAGCAAGCTTTCCCAGTTGTGGGAACTCGTGCTTGGAGTGCTGAGGAAATTATTAATCTTTGTGAACGCTTATCTGATAGAGACGCAAAAGTTACACGAATGCCTATCAGTTTATTACGGGCTGTCCAAAATTTACTGCGCTGCTTTCAATGGGGATGGAATGTTGCTGATAGATTAGCTTTTACAGAAGTTTTAGCTGGTGGTAAAGCTCTAAACTCAGAAAATATGGACGAAGTATATACTGTTTTTGGTTTAGACAAACAAGAAACTACCACCTTAGAAGCATATCTACAAGAATACTTCAGTCGGATTATGAATAAGCTGAAACAGTTAGATTACGAAAAAGCCAAAAGTAAAAAGCTTAAAAGTAAAAAGACTCCCTTTAAACAATCCTCCAAAGCCAATAGTCAATAAATGTCAGCCGAATGGTGACATTAGGCTAAAATGTGTAACTATTAGATACAGAAAAATCATCCCTTAAACTTGGATATTTGAGTGTGCCGAAAGCAGGCATTATCTACAACGATGTTAAGCCGATAGCGAGTAGTGTCGCTATCGAACTAAAAGACAAGCTCACCGCTGCTGGTTGGGATGTATACATCACAGCGAGTATCGGTGGGATATTGGGCTATTCTCAACCAGATAGTCCAGTCTTGCACACCCCCATTGAAGGTCTTACGCCCCCTGGCTTTGACTCAGACATGAAATTTGCAGTGGTGTTAGGGGGGGATGGAACTGTGTTAGCAGCATCGCGCCTAGTCGCCCCCTGTGGTATCCCCATGCTGACGGTAAATACTGGTCACATGGGATTTTTGACTGAAGCTTATCTTAACCAATTGCCCCAAGCCTTAGAACAGTGTATGGCGGGTGCATATCAGGTTGAAGATAGAGCTATGCTCACCGTTAAAGTTATGCGGGGAGATACGGTAAAATGGGAAGCCCTCTGTTTAAATGAAATGGTGCTACATCGAGAACCTTTAACTTGTATGTGCCATTTTGAAATCGCAGTGGGGCGACATTCACCTGTGGATATTGCGGCTGATGGAATTATTGTTTCTACCCCAACGGGTTCTACAGCTTATTCTTTAAGCGCAGGTGGTCCAGTAATTACTCCTGGTGTCCCTGTATTGCAGTTAGTCCCAATTTGTCCCCATTCTCTGGCTTCTAGGGCTTTGGTGTTTCCTGATAGTGAACCAGTTAATATCTATCCTGTTAATATTCCCCGGTTGGTAATGGTGGTGGATGGTAATGGTGGATGTTATGTTTTACCGGAAGATCGGGTATATTTAGAGCGATCGCCCTATAGCGCCCGGTTTATTCGTCTCCAGTCACCGGAATTTTTCCGTGTGCTGCGGGAAAAACTCGGTTGGGGTTTACCACATATTGCTAAACCCAATTCTGTGGAATTGCCTTAGTTGTCACTTGTTCAGTTAGGTAAATGCCAACTTAGTGTAACTCGCACTTCTCCATTCGGTAAAACTGATATTTCCCATACACCATCTAGAAGTTCGTTGGCTATAGTATCCATGATTTTAGTACCATAGCCGCCTTTTTTGGGTCTATAAGTAGATGCTAAAATAGCTCCATCATTTGCTATTACTAAAGTACATTTATCTCCCTGTTGCTCTAAACTAACAAATACTTGGGTAGCCGTACCGTGAGGTGGTTGAGCGTGTTGGATGACGTTATTCAATGCTTCACGGAAAAAGCGGTAAATTTCTTCTCTGTGTTCAATCCAAATACTGTTGAATTGTGGTTCTTGAAGCGGCTGAATTTCTGTAATTACTTGTAGAGTTAATTTTCCAGAATTCACTAATTCTTGGATTGTGGTTTTTATGCCTATATCTAATCCTTTTTGAAGTATGGGAGTTACTACCATTTTTTCGGTTAAATCTCGAATATTGCTCAATTTATTTCTAATTTCCTGCCCTAAAGCTGTCAATTTATCTAAAATTAAATCTATATCTAAATCAGATTCTAATTCAATTTTATCCATTACCAATTTTAATTCTTGTAAAGCCCCATCATGGATATCAGCAGCAATCCGATTGAGGATTTTGCGGGTGCGGGAAAGAATCGCTTCTTGTTCAGCCGCTTTGAGTTGGGTAATTTGATAGTTTTGTAATGCAATAACCTCTTTTTGTCGTCCAAAAATAAAATAGATAAAAATAGATATTCCTGTTATTATCCACACTAATAAAGGTTGAATAATCAATAAGATCCATTTACATTTCCAAACAATTAAACATGGTCCCAAGTACCCGCTAAATATTGCAAAAACTATTAATAATAAACGCCAATTTTGATAATTATAAATACCGATACTTATTAAAAATCCTCCTAAAATAACAATTATAAACTCAACCCATTTTGATGGTATTTGTAAAAATGAATCTGTCATTAAACTAGCCATGATATTAGCCTGAATTTCTACCCCAGCCATACTATCACCGAAAGGTGACAACATAGCCATTGTTTGGACGTTGTTCGCTTCTACAAAACCAATGAAAACAACTTTATTGCGGACTTGTTGAGAGAGTTTGAGAGGAGACGCAACTAGACATTTTTTATCTTTATTAGGTTGACAAATAGATGTTAATTCCAGAAAAGGAAAAGTTCCCGACTTTCCCCAAAACTTGATTTTTACGGGAGTTGTAATTTTAGCAAGTCGTGAGGAAAGATGAACTTTTTGCTCTTGCTGTTCCCACTTTTCTAAAGCTAGAAGGGTATTGGATTTAAAGGTTTGAATTTGGTCAATTTTTTCTGAGAGAAAGAACGGACTGACTAAATGGGAACTTCGAGCCGTACTACCTAAATGTGTGGGTGCTTCTGCTTCCGGTTCGTATTCAAAAAAACCCTGAATAGTCTCAGGAGGTATTAAAGGTTGAAGTCGTTCACTATCAAAAGGGAGAAGATGATTGTAGATGAAAAATTTTGGTTTTTTAGAATTAGTAATTGAACTGGTGCGTGTGACTAAAACAATTTGCTTATGATGATTTTGTACAAGATTTTTTAAAGGTTTATTGATTGATTCGGTAGTTTTGATTGGGTACTCAAAATCTGGTGATTCTTCCCAGTCATTGTGGAGATTCAAAACGACGACGGAAGCACCAGCTTCTAAAAGATACTCTACTAAATCTGCATAAAATAATCTTCCTAAAGATAGCTTTTGATTGGCTAAATCCTGGGGTTGAATTTTTACTAATATAATTTCTGGTGGTGGAGTTTTTGGCTGGTTCAATCTCAGGAAAGTATCTTGAAGTTGTAATTCCAATTTCTGAACTACAGGAATTTGGGAAAAGATGAAATTGTAGAATACACTGCAAGTTATTCCTAAGCTGAGAAATTTAATTTGCGAACTTTTTCTCCACAACATTTGATTACTTATTGACATCTGTATTCATTCAGAACCCCGATTTCTCTAA
>NZ_VIKZ01000084.1:0-12300 GCF_009711985.1 Dolichospermum sp. UHCC 0260
TTACCTAATTAAGCAGTTTGTCCGTCTTTTTTCAATGCTAACCGGGCTAGTCCATAACAAAGTACAGCATTAACAAGAAGGAAAATTCGAGCTAGGTTACTATTTCCTAAACCCCAAACGGCAGGATCATAAACAGCACTAACGGTCAGAAAAGCTGTTATTCCTAAAGTTGCACCAATAGCAAACCATTTCCAACTAGGATGTCCTAAAAATAAGGCTATTAAAACAAAAGGAATTAAAACACTGGCAAAAAGAGGATTTAATGCGTCTGTTCCCTGTAAAGTGTTGCCTAGTTCGGGAATGGAACTACCTAAAACCCGGAAAGGCCATTGAGGAAGATCAAAGATATAAAATCCTTTGAGGAAGAATAAGCCAGAACTGCCGAAAGTTAAGCCGCTGAATAAAGACCAACTCCAAGTGAAGGGGAAGTAAACCCGTAAGAACCAAGCTAGAAGATAAGAACCTATTACCATGAATATTTTAGGCACTAAAGCGATCGCTCCGCCATCTATCCAAAAGCCGGGATTAAGATAACCCTGTTCTCGCAACCACCGGAAAAAGTCAGGAACACTAATTATACCGTCGCTGGCTAATTTAACTGCGGCTTCGGCGTTGAGTTGTCCAGCCCCATAATAGTTCAAACCGTCGTCTTGAATGACTCTGGCTGACTGTTGGAGAACTTGCAAAATTTCATCGGGTTCTTTGATTCCCAAGGCTTTGATTAATGCCGCTACACCCGCAACGTGGGGAGAAGCCATACTTGTGCCTTGAAGTCCGAGAAATACGCCTTCACCTTGTTCATTAATAGTTTCTTGGAGAATTGTCCCAGTTTCACTCCCTCCAGGGGCAGAAATATCCACACCCGCACCATAGTTAGAATAGGATGCTCTTTCACCGTCAGGTCCAAAAGCGGAAACGCCAATAACATGATCATAACGGGCAGGGTAGCTTACGCCGTTGGTGTTTTCATTACCTGCGGCAGCAATGATAGTTACACCTTTGTTATGGGCATATTTAACCGCATCTT
The DNA here is from genome assembly GCF_009711985.1 of Dolichospermum sp. UHCC 0260. Classification (NCBI taxonomy): domain Bacteria; kingdom Bacillati; phylum Cyanobacteriota; class Cyanophyceae; order Nostocales; family Aphanizomenonaceae; genus Dolichospermum; species Dolichospermum sp. UHCC 0260. Next base: position 1,028 of record NZ_VIKZ01000084.1, read on the forward strand.
CCATGAGTTGGCTTTCTCCACCACCACCTAAGCTCATGTTAATGATGTCTGCGCCGTTATCAGCCGCAAATTTGATGGCTTCGGCAATGTCGGCTACTGTTCCTGCACCGTCAGCATTTAATACCTTTAAGGGCATGAGGCTGGCTTCATAGGCAACTCCAGCGACACCATAGGCGTTATTGGTGGCTTGGGCAACTGTACCAGCGACATGAGTTCCGTGTCCGTTGTCGTCTTTGGCTGCCTCTGTGTCGTTGACGAAATCATAGCCTTTGACAAATTTGGTTTCATATAAGTCGCGGACTTTGGTAATGCCAGTATCAATTACGGCAACAGTGATACCACTACCTTTACTCCGAGTCCATGCCGCTTCTACGCCGATTTTGTGTAAGTTCCACTGTTTGCTATAATACTGGTCATTTGGACCAATTAAAGACGAACTTGGTTCTTCGTTTTGCTGGGGTGCTAACAGTTCTCCTAACCAAGTGGCTTGTCCTTGGGGGACGATTTTATAAATGTAATTTGGCTCGATAAATTCTGTAACTTTGGCAAAGGGAGATTTTCTTAAATCGTTGAGTCTTTGGCGATCGCCTTTGATAATATACACATGATCCGCTGCTGAATATTTATTATCCAATTGGGGGGTAACATGATATTCTTGAGCGATCGCTTGTAGATCCTTCTCAATCACATTTTCTGCCACATCTTCCCGAAAATCTAGCAAAATTGTCTCAAACTCACCTTTAGCTGCCAGTCCCTGAAAATTCAGAAACCCAAACACAGCAGCAGTCAGTCCAATGAGAAACAAGCACAACAATAGCAGTTTTTTCATTTTTTTCTCTTATATCCCCGTCTTCAAAGAAAGACAGCACGGAGAGGGAATTTTCTTACTACCATAGCTCATATAAGTAGGTTGGCGTTGAAAATTGTCGTCATAGCACTAGGCTTGAGGCAATACTTCGACTTCGCTCAGTAACCAGAGGCAAGAGTAAAGAAGTTTTCAGCGATTTTACATCTCTTTACACAGTTTGGTTTTATTGTGTTCACCTACTTAGTAGGTACATTCAATCAATTCCGGGGTATGATGGCGTGAGTTAAGGGAAATCTGATGATAAATTAGTCAATCTACTAATATTAGATAATACATTAAATTTTGTATCTTTGCTTATGACCTATATTTATATTGGATATTGTAAAATGGTATTTGGGAGATTTTAGAGAAAATTCTATCTTCTTACCTGTTTTCTAATTAAATTAACGACGCTCCTCTCAAAGAGGAATTACGAATTATTATGGAACGTGGTCTTTTATGGTTGCCTCTGTTAGTAGCATTTTTCTGGTTAGCGTGGCAAGGTTCACAGGAATTTAAGAAACTTCAAGCTTATCAAATTTGGGCAGAACAATTTGAACGGGCTAAATATGATATTTATGCAGTGTTAGCTCAAAAAGGTGATGATATCACTTGGGGAAAACCCACAACTAAAGGACCAATTGAATTAGAAACTTTTTCTTTGTTGGATGTTCAAGAAATTCGTTTTTTAGTAAATGGTAATGCCGTAGATATAGAAAATCCCCCCCCCAAAGGTCGAAAAATTGAATTAGAGTTTTTATTAACTACTCCTAAATCAATTTGTGTTCCATTTACAGAAGTTCCCCTCGCAGCAGAATGGGCTAAGTTTTTACAGAGGACATTAAAGAATTTGCAGATGCCAACACCGTAAAAAATTATGAGGGTATACAGCCCCTTTCAGTTATCAGCACATAATTATGAGATCCAGAATTGAAAATAACATTTTATTTATTCACCATGAAGACGTACCAGAATTTAAAAAAGGCGGTTCTGTAGTTAGAAATTCCTACTTTTGGGCTTTACGTTCCATTGCTGGACGTGCTAGACGTTATCATGATTGGGAATACGAATCAGAAGTTTGGTTAGCACTAGAACGAATGCTTTTATCATTTACTGAATCTGGGTATTTAGGTTATAAAGAAACAATGTTAGAGTTTCCCTTATCACAAGGTGAAATTCCTACTGTGTTACGGAATGCAGCCACTTGGGAATAAATTACCATTTCCTCTTATTTGGTATTCCTACTTTCTCAGAGAAGTAAGAATATTCAGCTAATTAGTGTAATTATGGACAGGAGAGTCACTAATGAGAGAACCCAGTAAAAAGTTCAAACCTTTATTTACTCAAGAAACACCAACAGAAGTAGAACAAATGGGGCTAACCTGGTTAGTAGCAGCGGCTATAGTCACAGCAATTATGTGGCAGATACCCATAGGTAATTATATTTTGTACCCATTTTCTATCTTAGCAACTTGGTTTCATGAAATGGGTCACGGTTTAATGGCCTTGATGTTGGGGGGACAATTTCAAAAATTAGAAATTTTTGGTAACGGTTCTGGCGTAGCTCATTATACTTTAAGTAACACCTGGGGATACCTGGGGATTGGCTTAGTAGCGGCTGCCGGTCCAATGGGTCCACCTATTGCCGGTGCCAGCTTAATTCTTGCTTCTCGAAGTTTGAAAACAACTTCCTTGAGTTTAAAAATTTTAGGGGGATTTTTACTGCTGTCCACATTAATTTGGGTGCGTTCTTGGTTTGGCTTTGTGGCCATTCCCCTGTTAGGTTTGATGATATTGGGAATTGCCTTAAAAACACCTCTTTGGGTACAAGGGTTTGCAATTCAATTTTTAGGTGTGCAGGCTTGTGTAAGTACCTATCACCAACTTGATTATTTATTTAGTTATACTGCGGGTCCATTAGGACTATCAGATACAGGACAAATGCAGCGATATTTGTTTTTACCTTATTGGTTTTGGGGGCTATTAATGGCGATTGCATCTTTGGTCATCTTAGTCCAAAGTTTGCGCGTTGTCTATTCAACAAATCAGCAATAAATACTATTGATATTATTCAATCTGTTCACAACAAATTAACAGTTTTTCCATAGCTTCAGCTAAAGAAATTAACTCTTGCCAAGAAGAACCACTAACTAAGTTTTGAGCGTGTGCTAAACGGTTGCGTAAACGTTCAGCAGACTTGAGAAACTTTTCCCCAGAGCGTTTTGAATTCAATCCTAATTGCGGAAGTAGTTCTGATTGATTTAATATCAATTCTCGCTTATCGCAAAATTGTAAATAGTCTAATAAATCTGTAGCTTCGTTTCTTTCTCGACTCTCACGCCATAATTTTTGAGCCGCCTCCAGTCTATCAGGTTTAAGAAATTGTTGCCAAGAATCTTGAGGATAATAAAGCCTGACCAATCGTAACAAATTCATTTCTAAAAGGGTGATAAAGCTAAACAGTAGCATTCGCACAGGGGCTTTTTGTAAATCACCGTAAGTAATAATACCACTAACTTTGTTAGAATCTAAGACAAATAATCTGGGTTTTTGTGCTAAGATAGGCAATAATTTCATCAAAGGTGTGGAAATAGCAATTAATTCTTGGGGATGAAATATCTGTTGGTAGTCGCTACATTTTCCAGCCTGACATTGTATTAAATGAGAACGTTCCACATAACCACTAATAATATTTTCTGTCTCTACCCCTACCACATCAAAATCTTGTAACTGCATCCAATGTAATACTTCTTTGACATCAGCATCAACCGACACAGCCTTGAGAGGTTCGGCTACATATTCTATAGTGATACTTTTCTCAAATAGGCCGCGTAAATCTTGCGAGCGTGATTTTAGCTGTTTCATCTACCCTGAGAAATAAAATAAATATTAGCAAAATTAGTATTTCATAAAACTCCCTACCATAACTGTTATTTAGATTCATCTTTGTCAAAGTAGCAAGAACTTTTCCACTATAGTTTAATTTTTGATACAGTATTAATGCTGAATGTAATATAACGCAATTATTTTCCATGTCAACACAAAAACCATCTGTTAGTCTCATTCGGGCTAAATCCTACGAACAGGAAGCTTTAAAAGAATCCTTAGAAACACTCCTAGAACCTTTAGGGGGCATGGCTGCTTTTGTCAAACCAGGCAACCGCGTTTTACTCAAACCCAACCTGCTCACAGGTTCTCGTCCTACTAAAGAATGTACCACCAGACCAGAATTAGTGCGTGCTGTTGCCGAAATGGTAATTGCTGTGGGTGGAAATCCCTTTTTAGGAGATAGTCCCGCTTTTGGTAGTGCTAAAGGTGTGGCCATAGCGAATGGTTTATTACCAATTTTAGAAGAACTAAAATTACCACTGGTGGAATTTCACGGGAAACGTTATCAAACCGTCAACGACAATTTTAATCACTTGCTTTTATCGAAAGAAGCAATGGAAGCAGACGTGATTATTAATCTGCCTAAAGTTAAATCTCATATGCAATTAACTTTAACTTTAGGGGTTAAAAATCTCTTTGGTTGTGTTCCTGGGAAAATGAAAGCTTGGTGGCACATGGAAGCAGGTAAAGATGCTAACAAATTCGGAGAAATGTTGGTAGAAACTGCCAGAGCAATTAATCCAACTTTAACAATTTTAGATGGAATTATTGGTCATGAAGGTAATGGACCAAGTGGGGGAGAACCTCGGAAATTAGAAATTCTAGCAGCTGGGAGTAATGTATTTGCTTTAGATAGAGCAATGCTAGAAATTCTCCAAGTTGCACCCGCACAAGTTCCCACAGTTGCAGCTTCCCAAAGATTGGGAATATGTCCAGAATTAAGTGATATTCACTTCCCGAATTTATCACCCGATTTATTACAAATTACAGATTGGCAATTACCCGAAAAGTTAATGCCCATAGATTTTGCCATGCCGCGTGTGATTAAGTCTACTTTTAGGCATCTTTACATCAGGTTTATCAAAGAACCTATGAGCGCTTATACTGGAGGACGCTTGTAAGGTAAAGTATGGGCAGGGAGTAAATTCCCTGTCTAAACCCATTGATTCTACCAAGTAGGTGTGATACCATCTCACTTAAGTCATTTGTATGTAAATATGAATCTATCTAACCAAATACTGAAAAATAATTCTGCTATTTTCTCGGTTACGGTGTCAATATTTGTATTTTTTGTAGCACTGATTCCCGTGCAAGCGGGAAAACTTGAGGACACTGCCCAACAAACTACAGTCCAAATTAATAGTGAAGGTAATAACTCTCCCGGAGGTTCAGGTGTAATTATTAATAAAAAAGGAAAAATTTACACCGTTCTAACGGCTAATCATGTTGTCTGTGATGCCATAAAGGGACGCAAAAAAATTACTTGTACTACAGACGTTAGTTACACAATTCGTACTTACACTGGTAAAGATTATCCGATTAAAGATCGTCGGGCATTACAGCAAAATGAGAATGACCCAGATTTGGCTGTGGTTACTTTTGAAGCCCAGGAAAATTATCCTGTCGCTACTTTAGGAAATTCTCAAGAGGTAGAAAGGGAGGCAGATATTAAAGTTACTGGCTTTCCTACTATTTTTGGTAAAGGGGGGACGGAGAGAGAATATTCAGTTACACGAGGAAAGGTGACTACTTTACTTCGCAAAGAGAAGAACGGTTATACCCTAGTATATGATGCCACTACTAAAACTGGTAATAGTGGCGGACCAGTGTTTGATATTTCTGGTAGAGTTATCGGTATTCACGGACAAGGTGATTATGGTGGAGAAGATGGCAGTGATCCGAGCGAGTTACAAACCACCAGAATACAGAAACCAGTCATACCTGTGAAAAAACTAGTACCTGGAAAAAAGGAAACAGGAACATCCCCAGAGGGAAAAACAGGATTTAATGGGGCAATTCCTATTAATACCTATTTTGCTCTCATTGGTGAGAAACCTCCTACTCCTAATCCTAGTAGGGGTGTAATTCCGCCAAAGACAGAACAAGAACCAATAGCCACAATAGGCAATACTGGAAACTTTCCCGCTAGTATGGACAAATTATCACAATTATTATCTCAAGGTGATTGGAAAGGGGCTGACGAGGAAACAAAGTCTCTAATGCTGGAGATTAGCCAAGCTTCTGGATCACTCAATGATAAGGCAATTTCTCGATTGTCCTGCGGAAAATTAAGCTTTATTAATCAAATTTGGCAAACTAAAAGCCAAGGTCGCTTTGGTTTTTCTGCACAAGCACAAAAATGGAAGAGTTTATTTGGTAATAAATTTGAACCAACTAACGAGCATTTTGAAGATTTTGCTACTGATTTAGGTTGGCGTTATCGAGGTAGATATTTATCTAATAATCAGCTTAAATACTCTTTAGATGCGCCTAAAGGATATCTCCCTAGAGCATTTTTAGATGGACCTGTTTGGGGAAATTTCATTGCGTATTTTGATGGTTGTAAGATAAAGTAATTTCATACCTAGATGAATCTGCATACAATTTGAAAAGCATAAAAATATTGCTTATTAATTGCTGCGGGTATATATAGCTATAAATTGAGCCAAGCTTACTAACCTCATAGTTCAATCCGGTTCAATATCAAGAATTGAACTCAACAATCCAAGTTAATATCCTTCGTTAACTGAAGCTTATTGACTAAATACAGCGGTTTCCGCTCTTATGAGGTACAAAGTTGAATCATGAAACTCTTGTAGTGCGGGCATCTTGCCCGCTAGATATGTACCTTATAACACCGGGAAGTGCTGTAACCTACAAATTCTTTACTTTATGGTGAGAAAAATGTCAAAGAGAACTCGCTGCATATCCTATTTGATGAAGATTGTTGTATTGTCCACTCCATTAGTATTCATGCAATCCTTGCCGAGTTGGGGACAATCTGCTCCTGCTGCACCTGAGATTGGGTTTGAAGTTGAGGGACAATCAGAACTTAATCAAATAGTTTTGCCTTTGTTTAAATATGTGGGTGAATGTCCTAGTGCTACAACTTATATAAGTGACACTAAAGCTTGGTTTACATCCTCAAGTGAACCACCAAAAAATGGCAGGAGAGTAATTATCAGAAACATTTCTCGGGGAATGTCTCCTGACAATTTCCCATACACTGATCGAGATTATAGTAAAGGGAGAGGCTCAGAGTCCACCAAAATAAGTATCGGGACTCGGCATAGTGGTAGTGCATTTGTTGTGAAGAGAGATGCCAATGAATTTGAATACGAGATTAGACAAGATAATTCAGTAGTTGAGAGGGGACAATTTTCTTCATTTGTCCGTGGAAGTTCTACTGTGTCAGAAATTCCTAGAGAACAAGTAGAGGTTGATAAAGGATACTGTGCAGAAAAAGGTAGCGGCTTTTTGGGTTTCTTATCTTGTAAAAATTGGGTAGAAAACAAAGTTAAAGAGTGTCCGAAAGACTAATATCTTATTGAACTAATTAGAGATTACGGAATCAACCTAAAACTTGCTTGTAGAGACGTTCCATGGAACGTCTCTATATTTTTGTGCCGATATGTCTAATAACTTATCTAGCCAGTTTAAGTTGTAAATTTAGCAATGGTAGGCAAAAGACAAGCAATTTTTTCATAAATTATTGAGGACTGCTATAATTTCCTCACTATAATGGGATTTAATTTTAGCTGCTTAATCAATGATCCCCGTATCGCTTTAGTATAGGTTGGTGTTAGCCATATTTCTCGCTACCCTATTAAATGAAATGACAACACAAAACTCTAAAACTCAGAACTGCTGTTGAATACAACGCCCATGAATCAACTGAACAATGGTTTTACAATATTTCTCAGTCTACTAGTGGAGGCGATGCCATTTTTACTGCTGGGTGTATTTTTATCCAGTCTATTACTATTATTTGTCGATGAAAGTAAATTGGTGGAGAAAATGCCCAGAAATCCCCTATTGGGGGCTTTATTTGGCAGTATGATCGGCTTTTTGTTTCCAGTTTGTGAGTGCGGTAATGTGCCTGTGGCCAGACGGCTATTGATGCAGGGAGTACCCACACCAGTAGCGATTGGCTTTTTATTAGCAGCGCCAACAATTAACCCCATTGTGATTTGGTCAACTTGGACTGCATTCCGCGATCAACCAGAAATAGTAGTGTTAAGAGTGGTATTTTCCCTAGCCATTGCCACTATTATTGGTTTTATCTTCAGCTTTCAACCGGATTTAGTTCCCTTTCTGCAACCATCAATCGCCCGTTATCTTAAATTTAACCCCCCAGCACCACCGAAAACAAACCGCAGGGGACGACAATCTCAAGTACAACCCCAAACTAATACACCGAGTTTATTGCAATCAGGAACATATATTCTTGGTGGCACAACGGGAGCGTCGAAACGCATAGATGATAGTTACAGTGAAGTCGCTGCAATTTCTAACTTCAGTAAACCCTTATCAGAGAAACTCCGCTCCCTATTAGATAATATTATCCAAGAACTCCGGGAATTAGGCGGAGTCATGGTATTAGGCAGTGCGATCGCCGCCGCTACCCAAGTTTTAGCCCCCCGTGACCTGATTATTAGTCTTGGGGCTGGGCCAATTAGCTCGATTTTAGCCATGCTAGTATTAGCAGCAGTTGTATCAATATGCTCTACAGTTGATGCCTTTTTTGCCCTGTCTTTTGCTTCCACCTTTACTAGCGGGTCATTGTTAGCATTTCTAGTCTTTGGACCGATGATTGATATTAAAGGTATTGGTTTAATGCTCTCAATTTTTAAGCCAAAAGCCTTGATATATCTGTTTTTATTAGCTGGACAATTGACACTTTTATTCACCCTATTTCTGAATCTGCACGTGATCTGAATCAAGATTGGGTCTCTTTTGAGCAAAATTTTCTTTTTTCCCCCTCAAATGTGGGGTGTGAGGTATGGGGTTTAAATCCTGGGAAGGTGGGAATATAGTAATTGGAGATTGAAAAAAAGGTAGTCGGTAATTTTCTAAAATAATTTCTGTTCCCCCTTCCCTCCTCCCTATTCCCTCTTACCTATTCCTTATGATACCTAAATAACTTTAATGCTAAATTCCCAAACTAAAGCCCCAAATAAATTCATCCCTTGGCTAGATGTATTAGCCATTACAGCTTGGGGTATTCTGATGTTGAAATATTGGCTAACGGGCAAACTCTACTTATTGATTCACCCGGATTTCTTTTGGTTAGTAGTTGTCGCCGGCATAGCCTTATTAATCATTGGTTTCTCTAAGGGATTGCAACTGTGGAAACACCGTCACATTCCCCAAATACCTAGTGCTGGGCATATTAATTTGTTTCCCCCTGGTTGGGGCAGTTTCCTGTTACTAACAACGGCAATTTTAGGATTAATGATTACACCTCGTGTCTTTGCGAGTCAAACAGCCCTAGATCGGGGTGTGACTGAATCAACAGGTGCTAGTCGCACTCAACCCCAGGCATTTCGGGCTACAGTTCGCCCAGAAGAGCGATCGCTTGTAGATTGGGTCCGCACATTGAATGTCTATCCCGAACCGGACGCATACACAGGGCAAAAGGCAAAAGTCCAGGGATTTGTGATTCATCAACCTAACGTCAGTGAAGAATATATATTTTTAGCCAGATTTGTTCTCAGTTGTTGTGCCGCAGACGCTTATCCCGTGGGATTACCAGTCCAAATATCTGGATCACGTCAACAGTACCCCCCTGATACATGGTTAGAAATAGAAGGACAAATGACAACACAAACTGTCGGAGAGAAACGCCAACTCACTATCAAAGCCAACTCCCTGAAAAAAATTCCCCAACCTCAAAATCCTTACAGTTATTAGTCAGTGGTCAGTTGTTAGTTGTTAGTTGTCAGTTGTTCCCTAATCTAAAATCCAAAATCTAAAATCCAAAATCTAAAATTGTTAGATGAACAAATCCTATAAACTTATTCAACCCTTAGACGGAATTGCGATCGCTGTCATGCTCCTACTGAGTGTGTTGATTGGGTTAATTATCTGGAAAGGTGATGTAGTCAAACCTATGGTTCGCACCTTTACCTGGGAAAATCAACAAATTGGCGCAGAGGATCTCTCCTTCTCCCTCACCTTTAGTCGGCCAATGGACTCCAAAAGCATCGAGGAGAATTTAAAAATAGATCCACCTCTAGCCGGTAAAACCAGTTGGGCTGGCAGAAGAATGGTGTACACACTCCTTACCCCAGCCCCCTACGGCACAAACTACCAAGTCAAACTAGAAAAAGGTCAAGATAAATATTCTCAAGCGGAAGGGAAAAACCGCGTCATGCAGCCCTTTACAGGTAGCTTTTCTACCCGCAATCGCGTCATCCTTTATATTGGCTCGGCAGCAGAAATCCAAGGGCAGTTGGTACTTTATAATTTAACCCAAGAACAAAAAAAAGTTCTTACCCCCAAAGACTTAATTGTGATGGATTTTGAACCATTCCCCAATGGTGAAAAAATCCTCTTCTCGGCTCGTTCTGCTAAAAATCCTGATTTACTTTCCGCCCAACTTTATACAGTCAGCACAGGTATTTCTAGTCAAATTGGGACAGAAATAGCCGCCGCAGGGAAAGTTGACCTAATTTTAGATAACAAAGAATATCAAAATCTCAAATTTGACCTTTCAGCCGATGGCAAAATTATTGTTATTCAAAGAGGTAAACGCGATAATTCCGGTGATTTTGCTCTCTGGTACTTATCAACCAGCAATGATAATTCCGCCGAAAAACCCACGCCAAAACGGTTACAAGGGCAGCCTGGTGGAGATTTTCTGATTACACCCGATAGCAAAGCCGTAGCAGTTTCCCAAGGACAGGGGACAGCAATTGTATCTTTAGACGGTGATAGCAACAAACCTCTCGATTTTCTGCCTCAATTTGGCTTAGTCCAAGCCTTCTCCAAAGACGGTTCACAGGCAGCAATGGTCAAATTTAATACTGATTATACGCGAGATTTGTTTTTAGTCACCAACCAAGGTGTACAAAAACAATTATTAAAAACTACAGGCTCAATTCTTAGCTGTCAGTTTGATCCGGCTTCCCCTAGTCTTTACTGTTTAGTTACCCAACTTATTTCTAAAGAACAATACATAGAACAACCTTACTTGGTATCCATTGACTTGAAAACAGGCAAGCAAAAACCATTGTTACTCTTGCCTCCGGCTCAACGCAATGTCCAAACCAGTTTAGCACCTGACGGTTTAGGCTTCTTATTTGACCAAGTAGTTCCCATTGCCAATAACACCACACCATTACCCGCAAACACCTTAAAAACTGATGATGGTGAACCCATTGCTAGTAGTAGTCTCTGGTTAATGCCCATGCTATCTATAGCTGATAATACAAATATTGACATTAAACCAGAACAACTACCTCTCATGGGCTTTCATCCCCATTGGCTACCCTAATTAATTGACAATTGACAATTGACAATTGACAATTATTAA
>NZ_VIKZ01000085.1:0-978 GCF_009711985.1 Dolichospermum sp. UHCC 0260
TGAGCTGGGTAGGGATGGAACTAAAGAAAAGACAAGGAACTAAACAGGTTCATACCTACCATTCTTTAGGGGTGATTAAATATAACACCATAGAAAATATTCCTTTGGTGGCTAGTCAACGTTTAATAGTTGAAAAACAAGTATTGGAAACAGCGGAAAGAATTGTGGCCACCAGTCCCCAAGAACTGGAACATATGCGATCGCTTGTTTCCCAAAAAGGCAAAATTGATATTATTCCCTGTGGGACAGATATTCAGCAGTTTGGTTCAGTGGAAAGACAAGCTGCCAGAGCTACTTTAGGAATTGATCCAGAAGCTAAAGTGGTGTTATATGTCGGTAGATTTGACCCCCGAAAAGGCATAGAAACCTTGATCAGGGCAATGCGAGAGTCGAAGTTTTATGAATCAAAACAGTTGCAGTTGATTATTGGTGGTGGTTGTACACCGGGGAATAGTGATGAAAAAGAACGCGATCGCCTCACCGGCATTGTCAACGAGTTAGGAATGGGTGAATGCACCTCTTTTCCCGGTTGTCTGAGTCGGCATATATTACCAGCTTATTTTGCTGCTGCTGATGTTTGTGTTGTTCCCAGCCACTATGAACCCTTTGGATTAGTAGCTATCGAGGCGATGGCCTGCGGTACACCTGTAGTCGCTAGTGATGTCGGTGGATTACAATTCACTGTTGTCAATGAAGAAACTGGTTTATTAGTGCCGCCACAAAATGTCCCAGCTTTTAACCACGCTATTGATCGGATTCTTGGCAATCCTGTATGGCAACAAGAACTAGGAAAAGCTGCTAAAAAGCGTGTTATCAATAAATTTAGCTGGCATGGTGTAGCTGCTCAGTTAGATGAACTCTATACCCAACTGTTGCAACAATCTGTTAAAGAACCCGCATTAGCGATTAAATAGGGAACTCCAGAAAAGGCAGGGGGCAGGGGGCAGGGCAGGGGGCAGGGAGAATATTTCTTCCCAA
>NZ_VIKZ01000085.1:1301-12248 GCF_009711985.1 Dolichospermum sp. UHCC 0260
AATTCGTACATAGTTGTAAGATAGGAAAGATCAAGTAAGCTCTAAACATACTTGCAGTTAGACGGTGAAATGATGGAAGTTCAAGAAATCAAAAAATTCCCTAAGCCCAGGAAACCAGACAGCGAATCCCAAAATTTTCAGCACGTCAAGATCCTTGACTGCAACGAACCAGTATGCAGGGTAATTTGTGAATGTTGGCACTGCAAACAAGGGATATTATGTGAGGTAGATGTATCATCTTCACAGTATTTAGAGGTAGAATGCCCAAGTTGTGGGAAAACTGCCGTAAGACTGATGGCACAAAAAGTGATTTCCACTACACCTATCCCTTCACCCTGGCAAGGATGAGTGAATTTTAGATTTTAGATTTTGGATTTTGGATTTTGGATGATACTCTTGACGGTTGAGATGTGAACTTTTACAAGATTACGAGCAACCTAGATATGTAGGGGTAAAGCGCAATGCTAAACCCCTGCGTTTTACTAAGTTATCGCCATCACCCAAAAAATGTTAAATTAATAATTCTGTCTTTAAATTAATGTAAATGACTCGCTTTATACATGATCAATTTGCTAAACAATATCTAACGGAATTATTAACGCCTTATGGAGAAGTAGAAACCAGCAAAGATATTACCGCAGAAGTCAGACAAATAGACGTATTATTTATTCCTTCACCCCAACCAACACAAAGTCTAGAAACACTAGGAATACTGGGGAAAATGGTGACAAATTATGCCATATTTGAACCATTCCGTAATGCCGTCAGCAAAAGTGAAACTCGCAGTTGTATAGGTAAATTGTTTGACATTCATGCAGACCTAGAACGGCAAGCAAAACGTAATAATACGCGAATAAATGAAGCAGAATTAGCTCAATTATGGATTTTTACACCTACAGTATCATCAGAAATCCTAGAGATTTTTCATGGGACTCTGGATGAAACAAACTGGGGAAAAGGTATTTATTTCTTGCCAAAAGGATTTAAAACCGTAGTTGTGGCGATTCATCAACTACCGAGTACACCCGAAACACTGTTTTTGAGGGTTTTAGGCAAAGGGAAAGTCCAAAGACAAGCAGTAGAAGAATTAGAAGCACTAGCCAATAATAGTCCGTTCCTTTCGGATATCATACAATTAGTACATAACCTAATTGCTGTGTTATCGGCTCGTCAGCGTCAAGAACAAGATATTGATAAAGATGATCAGGAGTTAATTATGAAATTATCGGAAATGTATCAACAACAATTAGAAGAACTGAAAAAACAAGGACTTCAAGAAGGACGACAAGAAGGACGACAAGAAGGACGACAAGAAGGTATAGAAAGAGAACGACGCGCTATGATTGAAAGTATATTGCAAGTACGTTTTGGTGCAGTTGATTCACAGTTAGCAACAATTATCAACCCTCTAATTGCAATGTCCAGAGAAGAATTCACGCCTTTGCTTCTACAATTGTCTCGTGAGGAATTATTAGCTAGATTTGAGTGAATCTTACAAAAAAAGGGAACAGGGAACAGGGAACAGGGAACAGGGAACAGGGAACAGGAAACAGGGAACAGGGAACAGGGATAAGATTCATTATTCAAAATTTTTGTCTGAAATCAGAGAACATAGACTTAGCAAGCTGAAAAATATTTATTTAATGAACCAAGAAAATAATCAAGAAAAAAGTAATTTTGTCGGGAAAAAGGGGTAATTGTTTTGCAACCCCTGGACTTTACCGCTTTAACCGCCGCTTGTAGCGAAATCCGCGCTAATTGGTTGCCTGCACGCATAGAACAGGTATATCAGCGCGATCGCTTTACCATTGCCATTGCCTTACGCACCTTAAATCAACGGGGTTGGCTAGATATTTCTTGGCATCCCCAAGCCGCCCATATTTGTATTAGTGAACCACCACCACGCGCCCCAGATACTTTTACTTTTAGTCAACAGTTGAAACACCAATTGGGTGGGTTGGCCTTAGTAGGAATTGAAGCGATTTCCCCTTGGGAACGGGTAATTGATTTACAATTTGCCCGTCGTCCTGAAGAAACAGCCCTGTATCACCTCTATGCGGAAGTGATGGGCAAATATAGTAATGTGATTTTAACTGATGCTAGTAATGAAATTATCACTGCTGCCCATCAAGTTAGTCAGCAACAATCTAGTGTTCGTCCGATTCAAACTGGACAAAATTACGAAACACCACCGAAACTGACGGGAAAAGTCCCTAATTTAAGCGAATCTCTAGAACGTTGGCAAGAACGGGTAAGTTTGGTCCCAGGGGGAATTAAACGCCAATTACTCAAAAGTTATAGTGGTTTAAGTTCGGCTTTGCTAGACACGATGCTGTTAGCGGCAAATATCATCCCAGATACGAATACTGACGAACTTACTCCCCAAGATTGGCAAAATTTATTTCAACGTTGGCAAGAATGGTTACAAGCTTTAGATTTAGGTAAATTTCAACCTGCTTGGACAGAAACCGGATATACTGTGATGGGTTGGGGTGGAGTTGCACCCACAAAGAATATCCAAGAGTTACTTTACCGTTATTATTCTGATCAACTGAATGAACAGTTATTTGTACAACTGCGTCATCAATTAAGTCAGAAATTGTTGAATATTTTGGGTAAATTACGCACCAAAGCGAAAACTTTTAGCGATCGCCTGCAACAATCAGATCAAGCTGAAGAATATCGTCAAAAAGCTGACCTATTAATGGCTAACCTGCACCATTGGCAACCAGGAATGCAGGAAATTATTCTACCAGATTTTGAAACCGAACAGCCAATAGCGATCGCTCTTTTGCCCGATAAAAACGCCGTCCAAAATGCCCAAAAGCTTTATAAACAGCACCAAAAACTCAAACGCGCCCGTGCGGCTGTTGAACCGCTACTATTTGCAGTTCAAGCAGAAATTGACTATCTCGAACAAGTAGAAGCCGCAATTTCGCAAATAGACAAATACCAAAATCCAGAAGATCTACAAGCCTTAGAAGAAATCCGTGATGAACTCATTGGGCAAAAATATCTAGAAAACTTAGAATACCGCAGCCGTAGCAGCAACGACACCCCCGGCACTAATTTTCATCGTTACCGCAGTCCGAGTGGCTTTGAAGTCCTCATTGGTCGCAATAATATTCAAAATGATCAACTGACATTCCGTGTCGCTGGAGACTATGATTTGTGGTTTCACGCCCAAGAAATTCCTGGGAGTCATGTTCTCCTGCGGCTAGAACCGGGTACAGTGGCAGAAGAAGCTGATTTACAATTTACAGCCAATCTAGCAGGTTATTTCAGTCGCGCCCGTCAAAGTGACCAAGTACCAGTAGTTTACACCCAACTCAAGCACGTCTACAAACCCAAAGGCGCGAAACCAGGACTTGTGGTTTATAAACAAGAAACGATTATTTGGGGGAAACCGCAATTGGTCCGTTGTCAGTAGGGGCGAAGCATTTGGAAGATAAATTATCGATCATTGCCAAAAATAGTTCTCCAAATGCTTCGCCCGTACAGTTGTCAGTTGTCCGTTGTCCGTTGTTATTGGGAAGAAATATTCCCCCTGCCTCCTGCCTCCTGTTCCCTATTCCCTGTTCCCTCATCTTTCCTCGAATAGAAAAGCTACTCACCGAAAGACAGATATTTTTTGAGATATTTTCATGAAAAAATTGTACTGCCTGTTACAATCTTGTTAAGAAAAGTTGCCCGTTGAATTTTGGGAACGCGCAATTTGGTTTTGACTCTACTGAGAAGACAACTCGAACAACGTTTTTTCGCTGACCAGCCTGTGGGAGGGCTGGTTTTTTTGTTACCTGAAAAACTTAGAAACTGAAAGTAGTTCTTAAAGCACCAATCACCACATTATCATTGTTATCATTGTGATCTGGGGCTGTTAGCCAAATCACAGCAGGAGTAAGGGTGATATTGTCGCTGAGTTTGTATTGATAAAATCCCTCAATGTGATAAGAGGTATTTGGATCTTTCGTAACTCCAACAACGTTAGAACTTGTGACTTTTGGTTCCATACCAACTATGACACCAGCCAAATTACCTTTTTTACCCAAATCAGGGAAACCAAGGGTAACAGCATAGTTAAAAGTATCAACTTCTCCCTTTGTCGTCAAAACCTTACTATTGGTATAACCAGCCCAACCACCAAGAACAAACTTCTTGCTAATACCTAGAGATGCTTGAACACCATAGGAATTGCTAGAAAAATTCTCACCAGAAGAGACGACACCAGAAGTTGCTGCATTACTACCAGTGAGTAATGGTTGATTGTAGGAATTGATATAAGTTAAACCAAGAGAAATGCGATCGCTTGGCTTGACAGTTAACTGCGCTAAAGCACCATAATTCCCATCAAATAGACCGTTGCCAGCAGTGGGGTTATTAGCTGTACTACTTAAATAGCCTAAACTTAAGCCGATTTTATCACCAAACTGATGGTTAACGGCTATACCTTTATCACCCAGTTGTCCATAAATCGGGTTTCTTGTCCCAAAAGTAGACACAGCCCCAAAAGCACCATCACCATCAAACAGATTGACTGTACTGGTAACATCGTCCGCTGCACCAGCATTAGCAATTAGTTTGACTTGGGTATTTTTCCCCAGAGGAAAAGCATACCATAGCCCATCTATGGTAACATCATTAGTACCAGTAGTACCAGGAAGATTGGCAAAAAATAAGTTGCCTTCTTTGGTTTTAATATCAGGGTTGTTGATATTATTACTTTGGATTCTGGTAAAAAGTGTATCTTTTCCAGTGAAACTGCTTACCAATTCCAGCCGTGTTCTTGCGCTTAAAGTAGTATTTTTATCAGTTATGTCCTCATCATTAACTAGTTTATTTGTCAGGACATCACTAACAACCGCCACAACTTGTCCTTGTAGCTTAGTGGTGGTAGAAAATTGATTAGCTTCCAATTCAGCAGTTTTGGCTTCTACTGTATCTACACGCCCTCGGAGGGTGACTAATTCTGCGGAAAATTCCTCTTGCAATTTTTGGATTGTTGCTAAGTCTTGTTTTGTCGTCAAATCAGCGGTAGCAGTAGCAATTAATTCATTGACTCGATCTAAACAGGCATTTAAACCAGCCGCAAATTCGTATCGTGACAACGCCCGATTACCCCGAAAAGTCCCGTTAGGATAACCTGCAATACATCCATAGCGTTCTACCAATGATTGTAAAGCCTGAAATGCCCAATCATTAGGTTGAACATCGGATAACTGAGATACGGAAGTAACTTGAGATACTGTCTCTTCTTGGCTATTATTAACTTGTTGTTCTGAATTAGTTGCTGGTACTGGTAATGCTTCTGCCCTTGCAACAACATTCATACATAATATGCCACTCACAACTGTTGAACTAGCAATTAGATAAGTCCAGAATTTTTGCATTTTTCCTCACACCCGTGTTTAAAGTTGATAATGCTACACTTGAATTAGTACAGCTATTAATAGTGATCTTTAATATACTACAGTCCTAAGTTAAGTTGATCACAATAAAAAGTTAAGAAATCCTTATCAACTGGAAATATTCTCAGTATACAGGAGTATTACCTGAGATTTCCAAATATTCTGTAATTCTTGATACAGTATCATTTTTCCGATAATTTATATGAGAATGGATCTCATTATGAGATATAATCCCAATGCAGTTTTATTGTCAACCTCAAACCATGAGAAGCTCTAGAGAAGTTAAAATAGATAGAAAAACCAGAAATTTCTTACCTCTGATTACCTTAATAATTTTGTCAGCAGTTTATGGATGTAACAATCCTAACAGTAGAGAGGTTGTAAAAACGGAACCAGCCCCAGTCCAAAAATCACCAAAAACTAAAGTAGTTACCACATTTTTACCAGTTTATTTGTTTACTAAAGCAGTAGCCGGAGATGTAGCAGATGTAGAAATTTTAGTTAAGCCTGGCACGGAAATACACGAATATCAAGGGACACCAGCAAACGTAAAAGCGATCGCTACAGCGAAGATATTAGTCAAAAATGGTTTAGGCTTAGAGGAGTTTTTGGCAGATACAATTAAAAATGCCGGAAATTCCCAATTAGTGGAAATTGATGCTAGTAAAGGTATTCAAGCTATTAATAAAATTTCCCCCATAGATAAAACACCAACAGGAGAACATGATCATGATCACGAACACCAATTTGGAAATCCTCATGTTTGGCTAGATCCAGTTTTAGCAAAACAGCAAATCATCAATATTCGAGATGGTTTAATTATCGCAGATCCGGTCAATAAAGTCAAATATCAGACCAATGCAGCGGCATATATTCAGAAATTAGATAATTTAAATAATGAATTTCAGCAGACTATTAAACAAACACCAAACTGCACCTTTATCACCTTTCATGATGCTTTTCCCTATCTTGCCAAACGTTATAACATTAAACAATTAGCAGTAGTAGAAATTCCTGAAAAGCAACTTTCCCCAACAGACGTGCAAAAAGTGGTGAATACAGTCAAAAAATACCAAGTTAAAGCCCTATTTAGCGAACCAGGGTTAGATAACAAATTACTCACCAGCATTTCCCAGGATTTGGGGTTAACTGTGCGGACTTTGGATTCTTTAGAAACGGGTGATACCAATCCAGAGTATTATTTTAAGGCAATGAAAACCAATTTGGAGAGTTTAGCCGCTGGGTGCAAGTAGCAGGAATATTAAAAATCTCATCATTTCCCATCTATCACAATAAATTATTGGCATCTCAAATCCTAAATTCCATGACTGACGCACAAGCAGAATTTACATTACCAATATTAAAAGTTTCCGGGTTAACAGTTTATCAAAACAGCTATTTAGCTGTGCGAGATGTTTCCTTTGAATTATTAGCAGGAACAGATACAGCTATAGTTGGTCCAAATGGGGCTGGGAAAAGTACCTTAATCAAAGCTATTTTAGATTTAATTCCTCGAAGTACGGGAACAATTGAAGTTTTTGGTCGCCCCATTTCCAGACTAGGAAATTTGCAGAATCAGTTGGGATATATGCCACAAAACTTTATTTTTGATCGCAGTTTTCCAATTTCGGTTAGTGAATTGGTGGCTTTAGGAATAGGGAATAGAAAACATTCATTTTTCTCGAAATTTTGGCAACAAAAACTGGAAACATCAGCAGCAGTCACCGCAGCTTTACACCGTACTGATGCTTATCGCTTGCGAAATCAGGCTATTGGGACTCTGAGCGGTGGTCAACTCAAACGGGTATTATTAGCTTATTGTTTGGTAACACCGCGAAAATTGTTAGTATTAGATGAAGCTTTTGCCGGGGTAGATGTCCAAGGAACAACGGATTTTTATGCTTTGTTAAATGAATTAAAACGAGAAGAGAATTGGACAGTGTTGCAAGTCTCCCACGATATTGATATGGTAAGCCGTCATTGCGATCGCGTCATCTGTCTAAATCAAACTCTTGTCTGTTCTGGTAAACCGGAAATAGCCCTTTCCCCACAAAATCTTTTAGCTACTTATGGACCAGGTTTTAGTCGCTATGAACATCATCATTAGGGAACAGGTAATTGGTAATTGGTAATTGGTAATTGGTAATAAACTATTCTTCTTTGTTCTTTCTTCTTTCTTCTTTCTTCTTTGTTCTTTGTTCTTTGTTCTTTCTTCTTTGTTCTTTGTTCTTTGTTCTTTGTTCTTTGTTCTTTGTTCTTTCTTCTTTGTTCTTTGTTCTTTCTTCTTTCTTCTTCCTCCTGAACTCCTGACTCCTGACTCCTGACTCCTGACTCCTGACTCCTGACTCCTGACTCCTGACTCCTGACTCCTGACTCCTCTTATATGACCATTAACTATCATGATTTGCTGAATTTATTACAATTTCCCTTTATGCAGCGTGCCATTATGGGTGCTGTGTTAATGGGCATTTTAGGCGGTTTATTGGGTAGTTTTGTTACTTTACGACAATTATCCTTTTTTAGTCATGCCGTTGGTCATGCAGCATTGGTAGGTGTGGCATTAGGCGTGTTACTCAACACTAATCCCACTTGGATGTTACTCCCTTTTACTTTAATTTTTGGGGTTGTTGTTCTCTACCTAATTGATAAGACTGATTTGGCTAGTGATAGCGTTCTCAGTATAGTGCTATCTGGGGCGTTAGCAATTGGTGTAATTCTCACCAGTTTTATTAAAGGATATCGCGGTAACTTAATGGGGGTACTATTTGGCGATATTTTGGCTATAGATAACACAGATTTAATTTTGACGCTATTGGTACTTGTTGGTAGTAGCGTTTTTTTATTATCAACTCTGCCACAACAGATTTTATTAACTCTTAATCCCGATGTTGCTCAAGTCCAAGGCGTACCTGTGCAATTATATCGTTATGGATTCGTTGTTTTGCTTTCCCTCGCTGTAGCTGTGGCGATTAAAGCCGTTGGTGTTTTATTAGTAAATGCGTTTTTGGTAATTCCGGCTGCTACAGCCAAACTTATGAGTCACCATTTCAGCCGCTTTCTGATTCTATCGGTGGTTGTCGGCTGTAGCAGTAGTATCGCCGGAATGATGGTTTCTGGGTTATTTAATCTAGCTTCTGGTCCGAGTATTGTTTTTGTGCAGTTTCTGGTATTTGTGACTGTGTTTACCTGGGTGAAGTTGACAATGAAGGTTAGCTAAAATTATTTTAAATAACCCCTTGACTTATCTTTTTTTCTATGCTAAATTCAATATCGGTGGTGAAGAAAAAGCCCCCTGCCGGGATAGCTCAGTTGGTAGAGCAGAGGACTGAAAATCCTCGTGTCACGAGTTCAAGTCTCGTTCCTGGCATTTTATTAAAATAGCTGAAAGCCGCTGTTAATGGGACTAGAAGTGAAGGTAAAGCTGCTGTTTTCTATGATGGTGCTACTATTCCTTTACCAGCAGAATTACCTATGGAACTAGAACTAGCAAAAGATTGACTATCCTTGATTATCAGTCATTCCTGTCAAAATAGTTAGCATTGTATGAAAAATATCACTCAAAAATACACAAAGTCAATAGCCTATTTCCGAGGTGAGTATTGGGATACAGCACTTTCCGGTTTTGTGAGGTACATATATAGCGGGCAAGATGCCCGCACTACAAGAGTTTCATAATTCAAGTTTGTATCTCATTAGAGCGAAATCTGCTGTATGTGAAGAAAGTTGTTGAGGAATTGCGCTTTGTAACTATTTTGGATAACTCTGAGGCATATTCCTTTAGACTAGGTTTCCATAGGAATATCAAAACATTGAAAATGGAGACTAGGACAAATGCCTACGGTAAATTTATGTTGCCATGAGTTTGTAGTTGCTATTTCCTCCGTCGCTTGTATTGTCGGTCTATGGTTACTCAAGAATCACAATCAAGCTATAGATGATTTTCAAGAAACAGAACAAAGTCTTTTAACAATGAGCTTTGCTTACTGGTTAGTGTATTGCATCGCCTTTGGGATGGAAAAAGTATTTTTATTCAATTGGGAAGCTGTAATTATAACTTTGAGAATTACTACAGCTTTGTCATATTTCTTAACATTTTCTTGTATCTTGAGTTTGCCGTTACATAAATTTGCAGTTCATAAAATTGAAGAATAATCAAAAGTCAAGGTTAGAACTATATTTAGCTCCAACCTTGCTATTGTAAATTCATAATTTAGGCAATTCTCATAGCAATAGCGATAGCGAAGCGCTCCGTAGGAATCGCACCTTCGAGTTGTTCCTGGAGTAAAGTTGTAAGGATAAATACCTCTTGCACAGTTTTGCCTTGACGAGCAATGATTTTATAACCACCGCGAATGGGTACAGACACACGCAACTGCATTTTTGGTGCATGACCTCTAGCTCTACCAATCACCGCAGGTGTCACCGTCCCAATACCATCCTCTCGACACAAACGTTCTAGAATAGGAATTAGACCGGGAATATGGGTAGAGTGATTCCAAACTAGCCTACCATCGGTGGGTTTAGACATAATGATTAGGCTGCTTCCAGGGGAGCCATTGTCAACCCAGCCCGACGGAGTTGTTGGTGGTATAATTCCGCTTGTTCTTGGGGTCCTGTCCAGACAATTGCTTGTCCTTCATGGTGGACTTGATTAGTGAGATCCCAAGCGAGATCCCCCGACATTCCCGGAATATACTTCATTAAACACTCAGCTACGTGCTGGAAAGTATTGAAATCATCATTCAATACAATTACCTTGTAATTAGGATAGGTTTTCCGAGTCACTTGATTAACTCGGTCAGGTGTCACAGTCGGTGCTGAAGCCATACTGTACACATCTGCAAGTCTTGTCACCATAGAAAAATCAGCCAAAAACGACGTTGTACAAACTGACATTAGAAATAACTAGTTTAATCCATTGCTGACTGAGTTAGTAGTCAGACACAAGCCGATAATGGTAAAAATATTAATTTATATCTATGAAGTAATTGACATTTTACCTTTTAAGAACTTCCTATATGAGATATAGAATACAATTGAACTAAGAATATATAAACCTATAATTAGGTGCGAAAATGAACACCTTTCTCCTCTATACAAGCGACTTTCATGCTTGGACTCAAGAACAGGTTAATTTACTCAAAACTCAACAATGGGATACATTAGATGCTGTCAACCTAATTGAAGAATTAGAAACCTTGGGAAGAAAAGAAAGACAAGAATTCAGAAATAGATTAGCTGTGTTGCTAGGACATCTATTAAAATGGCAATTTCAAGCAGAAAAACGGAGTAGTAGTTGGTTGAGTACAATTCGAGAACAACGGATTCAAATCAAACTACTTTTACAAGATAGTCCCAGTTTAAAACCTTATTTAGAAGAAGTATTTCTCACCGCTTACGAATTAGGTTTAGCATTGGCAATGAGAGAAACCCAATTAGGTCAACAGGTATTTCCCGAAATATGTCCTTACACTTGTGAACAAACCCTCAATTCTGAATTTCTACCAGATTAAGCTTTATTTAGATCCCCGACTTCTTGGAG
>NZ_VIKZ01000086.1:0-12261 GCF_009711985.1 Dolichospermum sp. UHCC 0260
TACAATTCCTGTTTGTAGGGTGTGATAGTCGGAAACGGAGGCATCAATAAAAACAATAGTTGTCGCGGTTTGACGGAGAAAAGAGTTGTTTAACATATTTTTTTCCTTTTCACTTGGTAACTAAGCTTTCATACCCGCCCTGGAACTGAAGTTCCAGGCTAATAGCTAAAGTACGTTAAAACGTACTCTGATGACATCGAAATCAAAAATTATCCTATTTCTTAAACAAATACCGCTAAAATAGTCGGTTAAAACCGACTTGAGCTTTTAGACAGGGAATTAATTCCCTGGATTGGAGGTACTGGACACTGTTGAGCAGTGGTAAACCTTTACAAATTATTATCCAAACAGGTTAAATATGTATATGATGGTAGGATGTGTTATTTGTAAACACAACCGTGATCTTTAAGTTATAAATAATCTTTTTACGACACATATTTAGGTTCACGTATGTGACATATATGCAATTAAAAATTTAAATCCTCCCTTGCCAAAATTAAGTACGAATCAAAAATTAACTCCCCATTTATAACAATAAAATGGGGGTCATTGAACTTTCTATTGATTCAACTCAAATCAGATGAACTAACAAGCATTTTAATCTATATAAACGGTGTTAAATCTAAATGTTCTTCAATTTGAGTAGCTAAAGAATCTAACATCTGTTCTCGCTGTTCTTTGTAGTTAGCCACACCTGTGGGTAAAGACTTCAAACCCCGTTGTTGCCGGAGACGATTTACCCAAGCCCGTCGCCAAGGTCCATTATCAAAAATTCCATGTAGATAAGTTCCCCAAACCGATTGACAACTATCTACTAACCCTAAATTAGCATCATCAAATAAGGGTTGACAGGATTTTTGATCTGCTGGGTTTTCTATGCGCGAGCGCCCTTGGTGAATTTCAAACCCAGTCACAGGTAAACCCGCTTGGGGATAATTGGAAGTAACTTGACGCTGACGGGCGACTTTTTGTCCTGTAATTACTGTCTTTATAGGTAATAAATTTAACCCTGGATATTTACCAGATTGTCCTTCCATTCCTTCTGGATCAGCTATAGACTGTCCCAACATTTGGAAACCGCCACAAATGCCTAAAACCGTGCCACCAGAAGCTGCATAGTTTTGAATTGCTTCTGCCATGCCGCTTTTTTGCAAAGCTATTAAATCAGCAATTGTGGTTTTTGTTCCTGGGATAATTACTGCATCTGGATGTCCTAACTCTTGCTTAGGATGCAAGTATTTTACCGTTACTGATGGTTCTGATTCCAAGGGATCAAAATCGGTGAAATTGGCAATTCTTGGTAAACGAATCACCGCAATGTTTAGTTCAGAGTTAGCTTTTGCTGGTTTGCGTTCTAGTAAATCTAGGGAGTCTTCCGCTGGGAAAACTTGTTCTAAATAGGGAATAACACCAACCACAGGTATACCTGTCCGTTCTTCTAACCATTTAATTCCGGGTTCGAGAATTGAGCGCTGTCCTCGAAATTTATTAATGACGACTCCTTTAATTAAGGCGCGTTCGTCTGGATCTAATAGTTCTAATGTGCCGACGACATGAGCAAATGCTCCACCTCTATCAATATCAACTACTAATAAAGTAGGTGCATTTAAATGTTTAGCAACCCGCATATTAGTTAAATCCCGGTGTTTGAGATTAATTTCGGCGGGACTACCAGCACCTTCACAAACTAGGGCTTCAAATTCTGTAGATAGGTATTGTAAACATTCTTTGATGGTCTGCCAACCGAGTTCAAAATATTGTTCGTAGTAATCTGTGGCACTAACTTTACCTATGGCTTTACCTTTAAGAATGATTTGGGATGTCATATCCCCCTGGGGTTTAAGTAAAATTGGATTCATTTCTACCAAGGGTACTACTCCCGCTGCCCAAGCTTGCACTGCTTGAGCATAGCCTATTTCGCCGCCACTGGCGGTAACATAGGCGTTTAAAGCCATATTTTGACCTTTAAAGGGGGATACTCGCAACCCGCGCCGGGAAAGAATCCGACAAATAGCTGTGGTTATCAGTGATTTCCCTGCGTGGGATGTTGTTCCCACTACCATGATTGCTTTCATTTTTAATTATATTTTAGTATGTTGATATTAAGTAGTGCATCTGTAAATAAGCTGTTATTTTTTTAAACTTGCATATCTCGTTATCTCGTTCCCAGTCTCAGACTAGGAATGTAGATGGCGGCTCTGCCGCTAGTGACATGAGGCAGAGCCTCAGCATTGGCATTCCTAGCCGGAGGCTAGGAACGAGGTCAAACTGTCAAAAGGGTAAACGTAACCAACGAGTCATAAAATCATTGTAGCGATCGCTCAGGGAAGGATGACGCAATTTCTGATCTTTTAACTTGACAATCAATTGATGACCCAAGGGAGTTAGGCGAAAACTGTCTGTAATGCCCTGTCCATCAACTTCTCGCCGCAATACTCCTACATCAATTAACCAGGCTAAAGCGTTTTCACAGGTCAATTCTGATAAGGGTTGCTTGGTGTAACTTTGCTGATTTCCTTTCTCCATTGCTATAGCACCTAGTTGGATACTTTGGCTAGTCATGGCTATAAACAAATTGAGGTTGAAGGGCGAACAGATTAGCGATCGCTCGGCTCTTTCTAGGGCTTTACTAGTATAAACTAAGGGTTTAAGGTTTGGGGAGTCCACAGTAGACATTTTTATTACTCTAAGTTGTGCTTTTTGTCAATGCTTTGAAAATAAATACCTCTTTGGCAGAATATTCCGTAAGCAAGTTATTTAAATATTGTAAATTATTGTAAAATCTTGATTGCATAAAGATTTTTAAACAGGACAAGGTGAATTATGCCTCTATCAGTTGGTACAGACGCACCTGCATTTACCGCCAAAGACACTAACGGCAATACAATTTCATTATCTGATTTTGCTGGTAAAACAGTAGTTCTCTACTTTTACCCCAAAGATGACACACCAGGCTGCACCAAACAAGCTTGTAGTTTCCGTGATTCTCAAGCTGAATACAAAGACAAAGATGTAGTTGTCTTGGGAGTAAGTGCTGATGATGAAGTTTCTCATCAAGCATTCACCAATAAATATAATCTGAATTTCCCTTTATTAGCTGATACCCAGAAAAGCATCATTACAGCTTATGATGTTGATGGTGGTGGTTACGCCAAGCGTGTTACCTACATCATTGATGGTAATGGCAAAATCATTGATGTTGATGCTGCTGTTAACACTACTACTCAAGCTAGTGATGTTTTAGCAAAACTGGGACTTTGATCATTAAGTATACTCAAAACGGCTTGACTGTTTGATTCTAAACCTAGGGGTTTAGCAGTGGTAAACCCCTACACATCTGGGTTCTTTGTCATTTGGCAAAAGTTTAAATCTCACCCGTGTTTAGTATAACTCCATAGGGGCGCAGGACTTGCGCCCATTATTTCCCATTTAAGTGTTATTTACCTGATGATGGTAAAATCTGTAAGGGAAGTAGATTTTGTCCAGGGATAATTGCAGAAGATCCTGGATTTTGTTTTAGTTGAGGCTGAAGAAGTTTTTGTTGTGCAGCTTTAAATGTGGCTGCGGCTAGGTCTAGCTGTTGATTTTGTTCATCAGCATTCCATTGAATAGTCCCAAAGTTGGCTTGATGAATCATGTTCATCATATCGAAACCTGAGCCATTGCCAGATAAAGGATTACTACTGCGATAGCCTTGCTGACCCAAGGTATCGCTTTCCAAACTACCAAAGGGTTGATTAGTATCAGCTAAGGTAGGTTCTCCTACTAGGATAGAAGCAAAGCTAACCCCGGCAATAGTGGCAACAATAATTTTGTGAACTGGTAAAAATGATCTTTTCATGAAAGTTCTCCTTATATATTTTTAGGCAAGACTCCGGCGTAGTTGGGGTTGAATACTCAGTAAAGCCACTAATGCAAAACCTAGTAACACTAATAACGCTCCCCCAAAGGTAACATCACCCCAAAAGGCGTGCATTACTATATCATTTAATCCCCAACTGCTGTGTAGATATAAATAGCGAATCGGTTCAATCGCATAACTGAGAGGGTTGAGGGTAGCAATAACCTGTAACCAACCGGGCATAAAGGATAAAGGCGCTAAGGCTGTGCTGGCAAATAATAATGGGAGGTTAGTGACAAAAATTACGGCGATAAGTTCAATGTGTCCGGGTAATGCAAAGGCTAAACCCAAGGAAATAGCGGTGACACCCAAAGCCAGTAGAAAGACAATGAGAGCGATCGCACATAATCCTGTAAAATCAGGTAAGCCAGCCCCTAAAAATGCCGCTGCTGCCACAATTACCGCTGCTTGTAGTAAACTTTGGCTAATAATAAAAATAGCAGAAGCAAAAACAATTGAAAAGCGTGAGGCTAGAGGTGCAACCAGCAACCGATTTAAAAAGCCAAATTCCCTATCGAACATTACAGGTAAACCGGCATTCAAAGCCCCAGCAAAAGCAGTAAAGACTATGACACCTGCTGCTAGAAATTGCCCGTAATTTGTCGTACTACCAAATAAGCCCTTAGGTGCATTTTGGAATAAAGCCCCAAATAAAACTAACCACATGACGGGCTGAATAATCCCGGCTATCAGGCTAGAGGGACGGCGTTGGAGTTGAATAAACAGACGACGAGTTAAGGCAAAAGTTTCTTGAACAATTTCTGCAAAAAAATTGGAGGTTGTATCAGCAACTACAGGAGATGAGGTTAATTGTTGCCAATTCACAGCTACTTTATCATTACTCATAGAATGTAAAAATTAAAAGGCATCAATCATAAACATTCCTGCAACTTGTTAGTTAGCAAAAAATATTTATAATTCTTAACCCTATATTACAACGAATCCCCAACAAGATCAAAGTAGAGAAATTGCCATTTTGATGCTGTTACTGTCGAAGCCAAAATACTGCGATACTATACTCTATACATAAATCACATAATATAAACTGATCATGGAGCTAAATTCCTTACCGACAGAGGTAATTTTGACACATCCGCGTCAGTCTCTTGGTAAATTACAACTTGATTGGACACCCCAACCGGGAAATTATCTTGATTTTGCCGAAAAAACCTACGTAGTTTTAGAGCGTTGCCATAGATATCAGCTTAAAGGAGGACGCTATAGTTTACACAATATCGCTATTTACGTACAAAAAGCCCAAAGACCAGAACAGAAAAGTTTAGTAGAAGGACGTTGGGTTATAGGTGATGCTACCTGTAACTATAATGCTCTTTCAGAAATTATGCGTTGTGCAGTTAATCCAGAAGGACCTTGTAAATCTTGCCGGTTCTATGAAAGTTAGTTGTCAGTTGTCAGTAGGGGCGAAGCATTTGGAAGATAAATTATCGGTCATTGCCAAAAATAGTTCTCTAAATGCTTCGCCCGTACAGTTGTCAGTTGTCAGTTGTCAGTTGTTCGTTGTCAGTTGTTAGTTGTTCGTTGTTAATTACCTATTACCCATTACCCATTACCCATTACCCATTACCTCACCGACAGTTAACCGAGTCCCATTGACAAAATCCCATCCTGACTGGGGACGTTTACCCGTTAGCTGTACTTCTCGCAATAGCAATAAACCTACCCCTGTTTGGACAATTGCTCCTAGTCCTTTAGTAATATTAACTACCTCTCCAGGCTGTCCTGATATGGTTGACAAATTGGGTATTTTATGAATTTTTTCTGGTAATGGCTCTGGTAACTCGTGAATATAGGCATCTTCTAGGGGGACAGTAGCAGTAATTTTCAATGCTTGGTTGCGAAAAGTTGCTGTACAGTTAGGATAAAATCCGCGAATTTGATTATGTAATTGGATGGCACTTTGTCCCCAGTCCAAGTTATAATCTGGCTTCTGAATCAAAGATGCGTAAGTAGCTGCGGTATGATCTTGGGGAATCGGTGTAACTTCTTGACGTTCTAGTTTGTATAGGGTTTCTATGAGTAAATCTGCACCAGTAATAGCCAACTTTTCGGCTAAAACCTGAGCATTATCTAGTAATTGAATTGGTATAGTCGCTTTTAGAAGCATATCCCCTGTATCCATGCCCCTATCCATGAGCATAGTTGTGATCCCCGTTTCTTTTTCTCCGTTATATATACTCCACTGAATTGGCGCAGCCCCTCGATACTGAGGTAAAATTGAACCATGTACATTAATACAACCTAGCTTAGGCATATCTAATATCTTCTTAGACAAAATTTGCCCATAAGCAATAACCACAAATATATCTGCTTCTATCTGCTTGAGTTGTGTTAAGGTTTCAACATCTTTTTTAACTCTTTCCGGTTGCCATACTGGAATATGATGATCTGTAGCAAAGACTTTTACTGGTGAAGGTGTCAATTTATTCCCTCGTTCTCGACGTTTATCCGGTTGAGTGACTACGGACATCACGTGAAAATCCTTGTTTTCTAAGAGTTTTTCCAAAGTGGGAACTGCAAAGTCAGGAGTGCCAAAAAATACTATTTTCATTACTTATTAATTATTAATTACGAGTCATGAGTCATTAATCAATGGTAAGTGTGTTCCTCATCACTGACAACTGCGACATCTGAATATTAATAGAATTATGTTGAGAATTTTTGATTAAGGGCAAGGAATTTTCGCAGTTTGATGGTATAGTGTTTACTATTGGTTCAGCGAAAACAGCCTCAATACATTATAATACTTTCGGTAATTAGTTGAACTATCGCCATTTGCATCTACTATTGATGATTTTTGTGTGTCTATCTGTGTTTTGCAGTCAGTTATTTCTCTACGAAATCAAAATTATTCAATAATTACCCAAGTTAAAAATAAACTGTATTTGCTTAATCGCAGCATTTACGAGTCTAAACTTCAGTTTGTAGGTTGGGTGTATGAATTTAATGTTTTTGTTTATTGTTGATTGTGCAGCGGTTAATCTCAAGTTGCCAGCAATAGATAGGTTTTAGTTGGGTAAAGCCCGCGCTGTTGGTCCGGCTATAAACAGGGTATCTTATTTTAGACTGGCTTTAGCTAAGAATGTTTTCAAGAGCAAGAGCATCTCTAAATCTTGGCTACTAGCTTTAGTCAATTAAAAATTCATCTATGTTCCACTTAAATTGAATATGGATGTTACTGATGCTAACAATAATAACGGCAGTTATTAACAGATGTAATTTACTGTTAACTTTAATCCCGTTATTTTGGATATTATGTAAAGATTATGAGGGGGTAAATGGTGATACTAAAACTTTTGTAAAGCAATACAACATTTGAATCAATTATCTTGTCGAAGCTTTTGGTTTGTTGGTAAACATATAGTCATAGCTTTTTCAATTCCCGTATAGATACTGCCCGCACTTAGCAACTGCCCCTAGAGAGTCTCATCATGCTTAAACCCCTTTTGGTGTCAGGATGGTTCCGTGTTAAACCATTTCTCAAGTACATTGCCATTGTTATAGTAATTTCACCCTTCCTGGGAATGTCTATTCATGCTACCTTAGCGAAACAATCAGAAGTAGCAAATAGTAGGGCGAAAAATAGCAAATCTCAGATAAAATTGGCAGAAAGTGCTGCTACGAGGCAGTTAAATTTACAATTTGCTCAAGTTAACTCTCACACAGGAAAAATACTTGTTGGTGAAGGAATACAGTCATTACCAAAAGATATAGTTATTTCAGGGGCAGAAAGAGAAAATTCTCAACTGGGGGATGATGTTGTTAGCAAAACTGTACCATCAGTTAATGTTGCACAACTTCAAAGCAAGACATCTATTAATCAAGCTAATTTAATTCAAAAATTAAAAGATGCCAAAGAAGAAACTGATTTAAATTCTCCAGTCAGTGGGAATTCTCAATCTCAAGAATTAGCAATATCAACAGTTACTCCTAAAAATGGAGAAATACCTGTTAGTGAACGGCCAAATGAGTCGGAAATGGCACAGACTGACCCTATAGGTAGTCCCCATCCGATACCTTGGCAATGGATTCTGGCTACTCAGGAAGCGATTGGTGCTAAAGGTGGTTCTGGTGTTCGCTACTATCGGAGTATTCCGGTGATTTCTCCTGATGGCAAATATGCGATTTATAGTCGGGTGCAAATGGAAGTAAAACCGGAAATGCACAATAGCCGAGTTAATAGCGTGTTGTTTGTGGAGGATAGACAAACTAAGCGGTTACGGGTGATGACATCAACCAGTGTGGTGATTGATCCCCTGTTAAAAAGACAGGCAATTTTGTCAGCACAAGGGGATAATGATGGTAAAATTGGGGTATTAGTGCCTGTTAGCTGGTCTGAAAAAGGCGATCGCTTTCTCGCCCGTAAGTTTGTGGCTATTTTTAATACAGCAGATGCTACAGATCAGGCTGTAATTTGGAATCGTCAACAGGATCATCTCAATGTGGTTAGTCCGGTACAATCACAAGATGATCACGAAAAAATAGCTATTTTGTTAGGTTGGAGTAAAAAGCAGCCTAATAATGTATTATTCCGTGCTGGTGAATTAGGTGAAGAAAATTGGCCTTTGTTACAAGTAGCTAATGATGGCAGAACTGTAGATATCTCGGCAGAAGGTGATCAGGCTGTGACTTTTGGTGAAAAAGGTAGCATTTGGGCAGATCCACAAGTTGCTTCGCGCTAATTGATTAATTGCCCTCAAAATGGCTTAATCCTGTGATTCTCTAGGTAGGGGTTTAGCATTGCGCTTTACCCTTACACATTTAGTTTTTTCCTAATCTCGTAAAAGTTCATGTTCCAGCCGTGTTAAGTATACTTATATTAACTACAAAAATGATTTGGGTGGTGCGTTAAGAGAATTTAACGCACTTTACCAAAGCAGTAAGATCATCAGAAATACTTTAATCTTCAACTTTTGCTAACCAGTCCAGTAAATCATCCAAACTGGTAAAATCTAACAATGCTTCACTCAAATCTTCTAAAATAGGTAATGGTAAACCAGAAATCGAAGCGCGGATTTTTCTAGACACTTTTCCAAACCGCTTAGTCAATTGTCGAAGAACTATATTCAAAGCGGCTTCCTCTAGTCCTTCTTCTCGTCCTTCCTGTTTTCCTTGTTCTAGTCCTTGTTTTAGTCCCTCTTCCCGTCCTTCCTCTTTAATTTCCCGATAAACTCGCGTTTCTTTGAGTGTTATTCCTAACATAGATTCTACCTCTTTGCGACTAAGTTGTTCAAATTTGTACATCATAATCGTCGTGATCATTTCTATTATGGCGCGACTTGATGGCAATGGTATTTCTTCATTAGTTCTTGTTAACAAATACCTTGCTGCTTCTGATGCTTGACTTTCTTCTAGGGTAGTTAATATCATCACTGCTACCCATATAGGCAATTGATGAATGTCTCCTAATTCATCCAAATATACTCGATGTACTTGGTCACTATTCAAAAATCCTCGAAGTGGATAAATATTGCTTTGTTCAGTATTACGAGATGGATAAATTATCACTGCTTGCCAATCACTAAATCTATCACGATTGCGGTAGAAATATAGAGAAGATTCAGCCAATACTCTTTCGTAAAGTATTTCATCTTTTTGGAATTGGACTTCACAGAAATATACTACTCCAGAATTATCATTTTCTGGTGGTAAAAATACGCCGTCAATTTCAAATTTTGGTTCTTTAACCGCTACGGAATCAAAGCGGTAAGCATCGGCATTTGTGGGGGGATTTGTCAATAGTTGAAATAGCAAAGATGGATATTGTTGGAATAGTTTATAAAAGATTGAATCTCGACGCATAAAGGATTTTATTTATCGTTATAAATCAGAATTCACTGGAGATGAAAAACCGACATTGAAAAAAGGTGCGTTAGGCTAAAGCCATAACACACCCCAATTAAACTAGATTACAAATACAACTAAGGATACAAACCCCGATCATTCAAAGCTTGCGCGACTCTACCTACACCCAAAGTATAAGCAGCTAACCGCAGATTTACCCCCCGTGCTTGCGACTCATGAATCACCTTGCGGTAAGCCTGAACCATCAAATGTTCCATTTCCCGGTTGACTCGTTCCTCGTCCCAGAATAGGTAAGAAAGACCTTGTACCCATTCCAAATAACTCACCACCACACCTCCAGCATTGGCTAAAATATCCGGTAACACAGTCACTCCCTGGGCTTCTAAAACGCGGTTAGCTTCCAAAGTCACAGGACCATTAGCAGCTTCTGCAACAAATCTGGCTTGAATTTGATGAACATTTTCTGCGGTAATTTGGTTTTCCAAAGCGGCGGGGATCAACACATCACAAGGTAAAGTTAGTAAATCTGCATTACTAATGGGTGTCCCTTGGGGAAATCCCACCACACTGCGACGATTTGCAGCAGCATAGGCTTTGACAGCGGAAATATCAAGGCCAGCTTCAGAAAATATACCACCCGCACCACTGGAAACAGCGATAATTTTCGCTCCTTCTTGGTGTAGTAATTCTGCCGCAGCCCCGCCCACATTACCGAAACCTTGAATTGCTACCCTTACTCCCACAAGGGATTTACCCTGATCTGCAAGTGCTTCACGGACAATAATCATGACACCACGTCCGGTCGCCATTTCGCGGCCTAGAGAACCACCAATAGATAAAGGTTTACCTGTAACTACTCCAGGTACAGAATGACCAACATTAACGGAGTAAGTATCCATCATCCACGCCATTTCTCGCGCTGATGTTCCCATGTCTGGGGCGGGTATATCTACTGATGGTCCAATGTCCTTAATTAATTCACTAATATAACGGCGGCTAATCCGTTCTAATTCCCCCACACTGAACTTTTTGGGGTCTATGGGAATTCCCCCTTTGCCACCACCATAGGGAATACCTAACAATGCACATTTCCAGGTCATCAGCATTGCTAGGGCGGATACTTCCCGTAATGTCACCGCTTCATGGTAACGAATCCCACCTTTATAGGGTCCTAAAATATCGGAATGTTGTACCCGATGTCCTGGGAAAACCCGGATTTCGCCATTATCCATTTTTATGGGAATGGAAACTGTAACAACTTTTCGCGGATGACTGAGTATTTCTACGATACCTTGATCTAATTTTAATTCTTTAGCCGCCCATTCTAAATAGCTACAAGCTTGATCATAAGGGCAAATGTAGGCTGAAGATTGAGTTTCCATAAGTGGGAGAGACGTTGTTACCATAATTCTTACTCCTCATCACGGTATCTTTGTAAACCGGATTGATATAGTTAGCTTACCCTCTTTTTGAGAAAAGATATCAATTTTGTAGTTTTTGTTACAGTTTTATTTTTTTGTAAGATACTCCGCGATATCCCCAACTTCTTCGAGAAGTCGGGGATATGAGGGTTACTAGTTAAAATGGACTCAACCCAAATTTTCGATAAATGTCTCTTGTGTAAAACTCCCATGTAAACCATAGGGAATATGATGTTTCAGATGTAGTTTTGCAACTGGTTTCTCTTTTTCCAGATTTTCAGCATCTAAAATCACTACATCAGAACGATGATGTTCTGCATCATAAACTAACGCTATTAACCACCCATCATCTTCTGTTTGGGAATTTGGACGAGGAATAAAAATTGGTTCCCCTATAAAACCTCGCGGTGCTGCACTCCATAGTTGTTTTCTTCCTGACTCTAAATCTACCTTAAAAATGGCTTGTAATGGTGCATTCACCGTTGATTGATGAGCGGCAGCACTATATAAATAACGATAGGATTTACCTACGTAATTCGGGTGAATTGTGGGAAATTCAGTGGGACGAGGATCTATTAACTGATTTTGCACTTTATTCTCTGATAAATTCAGATTAAATCGCCATAGTTGGGGAGGTGAATTTGTATCAAAATCAGTTTTTCGATAATCGCTATTGGGTTCGACTTCTGTTAATGATTCATAGCAGATAGAATCAATGATAATTTCATTTCTCAGTTCAAAAGCATTAACATGATGGAAAATAAAACCGGCTTGGGTTTCTAAAACTTTGACATTTTTAGTTTGTGTTTTGCGAGGGATAATAATAATTCTTGTGGGTTGATTTTTTTGAAATTTAATACATTGGGCTGCGCTGGATATTCCCAAAGCAAAAGGTATGGGGTTAAAATCAACAGGATTTTGAAAGAAGATACAGTAATTTTCTGTAATTACAAAATCATGAATAAAACAAAAACCAGGAACGCTATGATTTTGTTTGCTGGTAATTTCCCCATTTGTGTTCAATTCAAAGATTGTAATTGTGGTTGATAGTCCCGGTTTAATAGCAAAGTTGACTAAGGTGCCATTTGGATCAATTCGTGGGTGGGCGCTAAAGCA
>NZ_VIKZ01000087.1:0-12097 GCF_009711985.1 Dolichospermum sp. UHCC 0260
TGACTAAGGGTTCTATATCTTCTTTTTGTAGAGGTAAGAAAAAGGCGGGAATTGCTTCTGATAAATTAAAAGGATATAATTCTGCTCTAGGTCGTAATTGACTACGACTAACTAAAATTTGATAATCTGATTTAATATTATTATCTAATATGGGCATAGATTCACCAGCACGTAATAAATCTATTTCGACTAAATGTGTAGAACTTCCTAATATTTGTAATCGTTTAGTTTGATATGCTTTTCTTCCTTCTCCTTGACGTTTATTTTTAGGTGATAGCAATTCAATTACTGTGATCACTTCACCTGTAGCAACTTCTCTCACTTCTAAATAAGTTTCTCTAATTTCTTCTGGTATGGGGATATTTACTGTTACGGGTTTAACAGGTGGAGAAACTACAGCAATGTTAGATGATTTCTGAGTTGTAGGTTTTAAAGAACGGGCGATCGCCACATCAGGAATACCAATTAAAACAGAGTTGCGATCAGTATCATGATAAACTCTTTTTTCCACTGCTACTCTGTATTTTGGTCGCAACTGTGGTATCAATGACTCAGCTAGTAATGTCAGAATCCAATGATGTACTTCTGGCCAGAGTTCAGGATTTTCTAAGTAGGGGTTCATTCCTGGAAATGGTGAAGGCATAATAAATAAATTATCGGTTAAATATCTTTTAACCTACAGCATAGCAAAATTTTTTCCTGAAATTGATTTCATAGTTTAATCCGATTTTTCTTCTTTTCTATTTAATTCTGTGCAGTTGCGAAAGAAAATACTGAGTTGCTAGGGTAGGTTGATCTGATTCGATGAGCGATCGCACTACAGCTACCCGTTGCGCCCCTGCCTTCATCACATCATTAAGATTACTCATATCTATTCCCCCAATTGCAAACCAAGGAATTTGACAATTTTGAGAAACATACTTCACATACTCTAAACCCGCTGCGGCTTTACCTACTTTAGTCGGTGTTTCATACACAGGCCCCACACCAATATAATCCGCACCTTCGGCAATTGCCCCTTGCATTTCTTGGGGATTTGTGGTAGAGCGTCCGATAATGCGCTGATGTCCCAGTAATTGACGCGCTACAGCAATGGGTATATCCTGTTGTCCCAAATGGACACCATCAGCATCTACAGCCAAAGCTAAATCTACCCGATCATTAATAATGAATAAAGCCCCATAATGGTGACATAATTCACGCAGTCTTATCGCCCGTTCTAAGCGGACTAAATCATCAGCGGTCTTTTCCCGGTACTGTAACAGAGTTAATCCACCTTGAAGAGCCGCTTCGGTAATTGCGAATAAATTATCTGCGGGAGATGTTACCAGATATAAATGCGATCGCCATAATAACTGATGACGCTGATAACCCATCAAATTACTTTCTAGGGTATAAACCTGATAACGCATTTGTTTACAAGCTGCTCCCATATTCCCATGATAAAGCTTGCCATATTCTTCTAATACGCGCAAAGCTTCCTGCACCCGGCAAAAATTAGCCTGCAATAGCGATGTAATATCAGCCCGTTGTTCCTCTTGGGGATGACTCAAATCCGTTCCTGGATCACCCTGTGTATCTCGTGCTGCGCGGATTTCTGCCGTATGCCAAGTACCCAACTCCTGACGCAAGTGTTTACATATACCTGAAAACTGGGCATTATTTAAACCAAACCGACACCATTCTTCAATAATTCGCAACCCTTCACGAGCGCGATCTAAATTAGCATCTAAAATGCGATAAACAGTTTGTTGTGTGTGACTATGGGCTGAAACCATTACAAAACCTCATTTTTAATGCTTTTATAGTAATAGCCAGCCTGATTCATATTTTAATATTTTAATTATTAAATACTTGCTAACTAATCGTGGTCAATTTGTCAAGATACAAGTAGCATCGTAGACATACTATCATGAAATAGTATAAAAATTAATTGTATAACAGTTGATATCCAGTCTCAGATCCAAATAAACTTTCAGTGTTGTTGCTATAAATTTTAGAGGAGTTTTATAAAAAATGATAGTCCCCCAAAAATCTGTGAACACCCGACAAAACTCCCTGAGTTGCTCAATTTTGAGTTTAACAGTTGGTTTAGGAGTAACGAGTACAATACTCTTCATAACAAGTGCAAGTAGTGTCTTTGCTCAAGTTCCGAGGGTTGGCGAACAAATACTTCAAGGTGAAAAAACAATTTCTCAGATTAACCAATCATTTGTCAACCCCAGTACAGGAAATGACAAAATAGGTAATGGTAGTATTAGCGCACCTTGGCGGACAATTAGCCAAGCCCTAGAAGCATCACCTTCTAATAGTGTAATTATCCTCTCTCCCGGTACATATAGCGTCCAAAGTGGAGAAGTATTTCCTTTAATGTTGAAACCTGGTATAGCCATTCAAGGCAACATTAACAATAAAGGCCAAACTGTGACAATTACTGGTGGTGGCGAATTTCTCAGTCGCCGATTTGGTGGTCAAAATGTGGCTATTGTCGGTGCTAACCAAGCTAGTTTAAGTGGTGTCACCGTCACTAATACCAATTCTCGTGGTTATGGATTATGGATTGAATCCAGTAATATTATAGTTCGGGAAAATACCTTTACTAATAATACCCAAGATGGAATTGCTGTCGCTGGTGATGGGACACCCAGTATTAGTAAAAATGTTTTTGTTCGCAATGGTGCTAATGGCATAACTATTTCTGGAAATGCTCGCCCCGAAATCAGGGAAAATATCTTTCAAGAAACTGGTTTTGGGATTAATATTGCCCAAAATGCGTCTCCTGTGGTGGTAGCTAACCAAATTCAGAATAATAGATCGGGGATTATTGTCCAAGCAAATGCTACACCAATGTTAAGGAATAATCTGATTCAAGGTAACAGAGAAGATGGTCTAGTCGTAATTGCCCAAGCTAGACCAGATTTAGGTAGTAGTTATGACCCAGGCAAGAATATCTTTCGGAATAATGGTCGTCATGATATCAACGCCCAAACTGCGAAGTTGGTGATTTCTGCGGCAGGAAATAATTTGGTTAGCGATCGCATCAGTGGTAAAGTGGATCTTCAAGGTACAACCGCATCTACAGCCAGAAATCCTGGTGCTAATTCTTTATCAACAGAAACTTCAGCCCGCAGGCCAATCACATTTTCTGCCCCCACAGTTCCCAATGCTCCTCATCAAAGAACGGTAACACCTTTAAAAATTAAACCCGTTTCTAATCCCAATCAATTGCCACGAGTACCAAATAATCTATCTAATCCATCCCAATTTAATTATACTCAACTTGATTCTGGTGCTATTGAATTTGTAGCTCCTCAAGCAGCCACAGGGGAAAATATGCAAAATTCAGCCCCAATATCAGACCCTCAAATTTATACAGCTACTGGGCAAAATGTCAGTTACCGGGTGCTAGTGTTGGTTGCAAATCAGCAGCAACAGAATTTAGTCAGTTCTCTGGTTAATGATGCTTTTCCCAAGGTTTGGCAAGGCCGCAGGGTGATGCAGGTGGGAGTTTTCAATA
This sequence comes from Dolichospermum sp. UHCC 0260, assembly GCF_009711985.1. Taxonomy (NCBI): domain Bacteria; kingdom Bacillati; phylum Cyanobacteriota; class Cyanophyceae; order Nostocales; family Aphanizomenonaceae; genus Dolichospermum; species Dolichospermum sp. UHCC 0260. The sequence goes on from NZ_VIKZ01000087.1 coordinate 3,518, forward strand.
GTCAAGAAAGTGCCTCGGAAATGGTTAACCTCTTCAATAGCAAAGGTTTCAAATCAGTGGTTCAGGCTGTGAAATAATTGGGGATTGATCTAGGGATAGCTTATTTGTTTGGCTGCAATATTCCCGCCCGGAACTTAAGTTCCGGTCTCAAAGCTAAAGTGCGTTAAAACGCACTCTGGTTAACTCAAAATCAAAAATTATCCTATTTATGCCAAAGTAGTCGGTTTTAACCGACTTTAGCTTTTAGACAGGGAATTTATTCCCTGGCTTGAAGGGACATCAATTTACGTTAAGTTGATACCAATAAGCTCTTGCTTTACCCCTACCCACAGAATCAAATGAATCAGCCGTGTTGAGTATAATAGGGAAATATTGATATTTTTCTTGACTCTTGCCTCTTGCCTAAAATGCCAACTCCAATCTTTCACTGGTGAGGGCTTTGAGTTTGGAGGTGAAGGATTCGGTGCGATCGCTCTTTTGGGGCATAAACTGACCAATAGGGGGATGATTGGCCGTTGCTGGTAGCATTAACTGTTGGGCAGGTGGGGGGGAAATTTCCTCAATAATTTGCTGTTGTCTGATATTTGCTGTTAATTGATCAGAAGGAGATGCTGGGACTGGATTTTCTGGCTCAAAGTCCCGTTTCTCTGCTGTTGGCTGTAAATTATTATTTATTTGATACTTATAACTCACTGGAGCAGGTAATAAACGAAGATTTTTATATTCTTCCATCCTGATTTCCTGTTTAGTGGGTGGTAAAACTTGTAGGGAGGGAGAAGTGAGACGTTCAGGGAATTTGCTACAAATCATGCGCTCAAATTCCATATTGAAATGGTAGGTTGTCTCACCCTTTCGTCGCCAAAAGTTCAAGATTTGCTGTACAGATACGGCTTTATAACGACCTTGATACAAAGCTTCAATAACTGCTAAATGTAACCAATGCAGGGGATATTCAGATTGCCATTGGTTAACTAGCTCACTAGCATTGTGTCCGTTGAGATCAAAGCTGTAGTGAGTTAATAACTTAGCTGCTAGTTCGGCAGGAGGTGCGAAAGTTTGAGTGACCGGGGCTGTTGTTAACATGGGCTGTGAGTTATAGGCAATAGGTATAAACATTTCACCCATCGCATCTAGCCTAGCGTACTTTTAGCTACATGAGTAGTTTTTTTCACCAGCAGCAAAAGTCATAGGCAGTGTTTTCCATTCTACTTGTCAATTGCTGATATGCAAAACAACATAAGGTGAATTAATAACTTTTGTGCGTTGACTGGTGACTAATGCCTGATACACCATGGCTGCAACTTCGGCACGGGTGGCTTCCCTCGTGGGTGCTAGTAAATTGGGATCTGGATAATTAACAATAATTTTTTGCTGGGTAGCGATGGTAACTGCTGTCCGGGCATATTCGGGAATTTTATCTTGGTCAATGTAGGTTAAGGTTTTTTGAGCAGTGGCCGCAAGTCCCAGTCCGTTGACCAAGGAGACTATGACTTGTAGCCGTTGGACGTTTTGGGTAGGACGGAAGGTGCGATCGCTAAATCCGCCCACAAAACCGCCTCTGGCTGCAATTTCAATGGCGTTAGCTGCCCAAAAATCCTTGGCTATGTCTGTAAATTCTGGGGACGGACGTTTGGCTGGGGGATTAAAAGCCGCAGCAATTAAAGCTGTATATTGAGCGCGGCTCATGGCTTGATCTGGTTGGTATGTGCCATCAGCAAAACCCTGGGTTAAGTTCATACTAACTAATGCCCGAATAAATGGTTCGGCCCAATGGCCAACAATATCGGAAAAAGAGGGAATCTCTGTCTCTGGTTTGACAATATAGGCAGAGGGAAGGGGATTTTCTTGTCCTGTGGCGACTAATGCCTGATAAATTAGGACTGCGACTTCAGCGCGAGTAATTTCCCGCAATGGTTCTAATTGATCTGGTTGAGGATAATTGACAACTAATAGTTTTTGCGTAGCCACTGTCACTGCACTGGTAGCGTAACTGGGAATTTGAGCGCGATCGCTGTATACCATCAAGACGTTAGGATTACCACCACTCAAGTTTAAACCGTTGACAATGGAGACTAGGGCTTGAATTTTGGTTAAGTTATTTTCTGGTCGAAATGTGCCATCGGGAAAGCCTTTTAAAAAGCCTCTATCGGACGCACTGGCTATGGCTTTGGCAGCCCAAAAGTCGGATTTGACATCTTTGAATTTATCTAGTTGATTACTTTCCGGTAGTTGAAATGTCTTCGTCATCAAAGCTGCATATTGAGCGCGGGTAATGGGTGTGGCTGGTTGAAAAGTGCCATCAGGAAAACCACTAATAATATCTTTACTGACTAGGGCTTCCACGAAGGCTGCCGCCCAATGTCCTTCTAAATCAGCAAATCTACTGCTGACTCCGATTTGACTGGGGGTGTCAGCGGTAGCAGCGATGAAATCTATCGCCCCAATCACCTGGGGAAGACTTAATTGATTACCAACGGAGATGATTTTTTGATCTGTAACATTTTGTAAATCAAATTTACCCTGTTCTCGAAAAATGTTGTCTGCTGGGTCTTGGGGACTGCCTAAGTCGGGAACGGCATTACCGACGATTAAAAGACCACCTTGGGTGTTACTAGTGATGAGATTCCGCCGTAATACTGGTTTAGCATCACGGGAAAGGGCGATCGCTGTGCCATTGGCAGAAAGTTGATTATTTGCTACTAAAGGCGCGGCAAAATCACTAATGGCTATGCCCAAAGCATTATTTTCAAATACATTCCGCAGCACTTCCCCTTTGCTGTTCTTAGCTATGACTAATCCACACACTTTATTGTTAATAAACAAATTATCCACAATCCCCGGTTTCGCATTCCCAGTTATGAAAATTCCTTCTCTGGTACAGTTCTTAAATGTACTGTTGGCCACGGTAGGTATTGATGATTCAATCCACACGCCAGTACCTTTTGCGGCAGGATTAATCACCGTCACACCTAAAAGACTCGCATCACTTAGTAAAAGAAAAGTGATATTCTGTACCCCGAAACTAGGACTTTGATATTCACCACTGCCAGAAATGATCATTTCCTGGCCTTTATTTGCCTCATTTCCTACTACCAACACTCCCGGTGGAATGGTCAAGGGAAATACCTCACCATTGGCTGTGCTATAAGTTCCACTAGCTAACTGAATAATTGTTGATGCTTTTGCCTGTTTCAGGGCGCTGGTAATACTTTTTAGGGGACTAGGACGAGAACCCGTATTAGCATCATTTCCTGTAGCAGGATTAACATAGAGTGTGGCAACAAGACTAGAATTAACCATTGATTGTTAAACGAATAAGGTTTTAATGGTGACATCCATAATTAACCATACTTTTGACACACTCAATATTTCAAGTCGGTAATAAATAAAAATTCACACAAAAGTATCACAGCTTGAGGTGTTTGCCACTCTCAAGAAATTACCTGTCTCCACCACATATGAACCTGACCAAACAATAAACCACAAATTACGACATCTTCCATCAATAAAGATTAAGTTAATACCAGTATAACTTTAGGTTAAATTGCGTATTTAGAGGATGTTTTAAAAGTTTTTCATGTGTAAACAGACCCCTCTCCAAACCTCTCCCCTACCAGGGGAGAGGCTTTAAAACCCCCATTCCCTTGTAGGGAAGGGGGGAAGGGGGGTTAGGTTTTTGGAGATTATGGGTTTCATATAATACTTTTCAAACAACCTCTTAGGTAAAAGACAAGAAAAAATTGATAATCGACAATTTAAAACTGGGTTTCACAAGTATTTAAACATGGCAAAATAGATCGTAATAACATAGCCAATGTTCAGGTAATGAACTTAAATAATAGGAAATACCAAAAGCACATATTACTAAAAGTACAGGAACAACTGTAGTAAATTCTAACTTGCCTTTTTTGATCACTTCTAAGCAAGAGTTAACAATCACTAGAGGCCATAAAATAGTGATGATCACAAACATGATCAAGGATAAAAATTTCTCCTGTGGGGAAGATGTAGGGTGACGAAGAGAAAATGTTAACCAATTAGTAAAAAAATAGCCAGTCATGAGAACATAGCTAATAACTAAAGTTAATTGGATTTGATTCACTGAACTACCTACGCCTTTAATAATATAAGTTCTCAAAAATATATCTATTGAAGATATGTTTTAAGTGAATGCTAAAAACAAATTAAGAAGTGATCATGCCATACTTTAAAGTTCAGTTTTAAAGTCTGTTATGTCTATTAATGTTAATTAGCTGTTTCTACACTTGTATAGCACAGATACGAGAAAAGTGTCAAATAAAATTCAGGATTAAATCCTCTCAAATTATTTTAATTTGAGGTTGGGATAATATCTTAGCAGTCGGGAATAAAACCCTATTTTAGATGGAGTTTTATTTTATGATCAACTAATGCCCTCACCAGTAAGGTGGTTGCGATAAAATTGCAAAAAAAGGGAGGAAAATTTATATATTGGGAATTTAAACTTGGTAATTAGAAGAAGTCCGATAACTATACCCGATAGTAGAATCTTTTTGAATGTGTTGTTTAATACTATCAAAATCTATAAATTCATCAGCCACATCAATTAGGTGATTTCTAGAACGCGCTTCACTATCGCTAGTTGTTGTTTGCAAGCCAATTACTTCTACTCTAGCGCCCACATTACTAACTGCATGAACAGCATAGGATAGATCTCCGTCGCCACTAACTAAGACGGCTGTATCATAATAGGGTGCTAAAGTAATCATGTCAACGGCAATTTCTACGTTCAAATTTGGTTTTTTGTAATTATCGACAACTACACTCATATCTTTAGTAACTACACGATAGCCGTTACGACGCATCCATAAAAGAAATCCCTGTTGCTTTTCGTTGCCACTATCCATTCCTGTGTAAAAGAAAGCACGTAATAACCGAGAATTTTTTGTTAACCGACAAAGCAATTTTACATAATCAATTTCAATTCCCAATTGTAATGCGGCATAAAATAAATTTAACCCGTCAATAAAAATTGCTACTCGTCCACGACTGTCATCCTCATTAAAGCTGATATTATTAGCTGGATTAGGTTCTTTAGGCTTAATATTGCCTTTGGTTGCTGGGCTTTGCCAATGAGGTTTTTCTTTAAGTTCTTTATATTCGTTTGTTTTTTTGCTAAAATTGTCAAACTGCATTGATACCTCTGAATATTAAAGTGGGGATGTTGTTGTAGGTAAACTGACAATAGCTGAATTTTGACTAATTTGTTGCCACAGTCTTGGTTGAGTTAATACCTATCAGGTAGATTTTAGCCGATTTCTTCTAAGTGAATATGATATTTTGCCGTTTACCTGCATATACTTTACACAAAATGCCCACTTTTGGGCGAAATTCACTATTTATATCCAAAAATTATCTTGGAGTTTTATGGGTAAAGTCTGCTGTGTGAGCTTACAAGCAAATATTTTTAAATCAAACTTAATTACTGTTGGGGAATGGAGAGAGAGGGATTCGAACCCTCGTATACATTTCTGCATAACAGACTTTCCAGGTCTGCGCCTTCAACCACTCGGCCATCTCTCCAGGTGTCTCGTTTTGCTATATTACAATAGGATTAAAAAAAAAGCAACCATTTTGGAAAAGATATTTTTATGGCTAAGGCCAGGCTGCGCTATCATCACTCCCTGACCTGAAAGTGCAGAGTTTTCAAGCAATCTTCTTTTGACACTCTCCGGTCTAAAGACGCGGAGATTCTATAGAGAGTTTCAGTCTATATCCCTCAGTTATCCCAGTTTCAGGCAGGGTTCCTTAAATATTTGGGTTCTTGCCCTGATTTCGTTGGCCCTGGCGGGCGAAATCATATCTGACAAGCGTAACTTTCCGAGAGTCCCTCGGTAGCTTTTTATGTCTTTAGTGACAATTTAATTCTATCACGAATATGGATTAAAAGAATGCAGAATTTAGAATTTAGAATTTAGAATGACGTTTTGCAACGGGGATTTTACCCCGACGCAAAACCCGCTGCTTGTAGAAGCAGGGGACTTTAACCCCCAAAGGTAAGTTAAAATTTGAAATTATTTCAAATTTTCAAATTAACGTCAATGCAGGATAAAGGAAAGCCTCTAGCCTTCATCCCTTGTCTAAAGCCCAAATGTGGCTTCCTGAGTCAGCCACATTTTCAAGGGTTTTCGGCGTTCTTCCTTATAATTAAGTGTGAAACTCCAAATCCGCAAATCTAAAAATCAAGATGGTTCAAACCCACAGAATTAAAGTTTACAATCGCCAAACTGGGACATCACATACTCTCGAAGTTCCTGAAGACCGCTATATCTTACACACCGCTGAACACAATGGGACAGAATTGCCCTTTTCTTGTCGAAATGGGGCTTGTACAACCTGCGCTGTGAGAGTTTTATCAGGAGAAATTCATCAACCAGAAGCCATTGGGCTTTCTCCTGATTTACGTCGCCAAGGTTACGCTTTATTATGTGTAAGTTACGCTCGTTCTGATTTGGAAGTGGAAACACAAGATGAAGATGAGGTTTATGAACTTCAGTTTGGGCGGTTTTTTGGTAAGGGCAAAGTTAAAGCGGGTTTACCCTTAGATGAGGACTAAGATTTTTTGTGTGTTCATGTTAATGAATTTGATAGCGAGGATGGCTGCTGTAGTAGTCCGTCTTCGCGTTTTTGTACCGAAAATAATTATATTAGCTAGTTTGTTGCTGTTGGTGAGTTGTCAAAGCCACAACAATTCCTCAATCATTCCCGCTAATGTAAAAATAGCACGGGTTGTGAGTGGACAAAGTTTGGAAGTTTTGGGAATGGAAGCACAACCCAATTTAATTTCCCAAGTCCGATTAATTGGTTTAGATGCACCAGATATCCGCCAACTTCCTTGGGGTGAGGATGCAAAACAATTAGTAGAAGGTTTAATTGGTGGTGCAAATCAAGCTGTGAATCTGGAATTTGATTTAGAAGCTAAGGATAAATTTAACCGAACTTTGGCTTATGTATGGAAAGATAAACTGTTGTTAAATGAAGAAGTTGTCAAACAAGGATATGCTTTATTTGTAGCGCGATCGCCTAATCACAAATACGACCAACGCCTAGAACGCGCCCAACAATGGGCAAGAATCATGGGAAAAGGCATCTGGAATCCCGATAAACCCATGCGAATCACCCCCGGAGAATTTCGCCGTCTCTCTCGTTAAAAAACGACAACTGACAACCGACAACCGACAACTGACAACTGACCACTGACAACCGACAAATATGCAAATTTTTCTAGATATTGCTACAGAAGCAGCTTTAGCCGCAGGTGTAGTTTTACAAGATTATTTAGGTAAATTAGAAGACGCAATCACCGAAAAAGGCCGTCCTGGTGATTTAGTTACCGCTGCTGATAAAGCTTCTGAACAGGTAATTTTAGAAGTATTGCGTCGCCATTTTCCCCAACATTCTATCCTGGCTGAAGAGTCGGGAAAACTGGGAAATCAAGATAATGAATTTCTCTGGGCGATTGACCCTCTCGATGGTACAACCAATTACGCCCATCAATATCCCTGTTTCGCTGTTTCTATTGGTTTGATGATTCAAGGTGTCCCCAAGGTGGGAGTAATTTATGACCCTTTTCGGGATGAGTTATTTCGGGCTGCTGCTGGTTTAGGTGCAACCCGTAACCGTCGCCCTATTCAGGTTTCTCAAACAGCGGAATTAGGTAAAAGCCTGTTAGTCAGTGGATTTGCCTATGACAGACGGGAAACCCCTGACAACAATTATGCCGAGTTTTGTCATCTTACCCATCTTACCCAAGGTGTGAGACGTGATGGTGCAGCAGCTTTGGATTTAGCTTATGTAGCCTGTGGTCGAGTTGATGGTTATTGGGAAAGGGGAATTGCGCCTTGGGATGTTGTGGCTGGGATAATATTAGTCCAGGAAGCGGGAGGAAATGTGACTGCTTATGATGGGACTCCGATGAAAATTGAGTCGGGAAGAATTTTAGCTACTAATGGTTATCTGCACGATAGCCTCAGTCAAGAATTGATGAAAGTTCCCCGTTTAGCAAGTTGGACGTAATTTTTCTATGATGTTTGTGGGTTAGAAACTTGCGTTTTTTCATGAGTCGGTTTTAACCGACTTTTGCTATTAGACAGGGAGTTTATTCAGGGGAAACGCATCTAAATTATCTTGACAAAATACTATGTTAGTGAATCAATTTGTAAAAATATCTAATTTCATTCAAAAATTGATTAATTTCTTGATTAAAATTCTAAAAATTTAATAAATTTAGGGTAATTATTTATTGTTAATAATAAATTTATTTTGTTCATTTATATATATTAATATACTCAAAACGGTTGGGACATGGACTTTTGTGAAATCACGAAAAACCTAGATTTGTAGGAGTTTAGCATTGCTAAACCCCTACCCGCTTAAATCAAATAATTAAGGTGTGTTGAGTATAAACATCCAGTCATATCTAATACTTTAATTAATTCGGGTATTGCTGTTATCTCATTTGATTTTTCTTCTACCCCAGAAATTACTGCACAAATTATTTGTTCCTTGGGTTTATTTTCAGGACAAATAACAACTGTACGG
>NZ_VIKZ01000088.1:0-9481 GCF_009711985.1 Dolichospermum sp. UHCC 0260
GTCCTTTGCTGTAGGGTAACGGTTACGAAAATCATAACTTACCATTTTATCTAAAACTGTGGCTAGTTTGGGACTAACATTTGCATATTTACGCCAAATAATTTCCCCCGTCTTTATATCTTTTTCTAATTTATCAGGTAATAAACCAGTGAGCGCTTGAATAGCAATTATTCCCACTGCATAAATATCACTACTCAATTGTGGTTTACCTCTTTGTTGTTCAAGTGGCATATAACCAGGAGTCCCAATAATTACAGTAGAAGTAATTTGTCCCTGTTTATTAACTAGCTGTGTACGAACTTCTTTAACTGCACCAAAATCAATCAGGAAAATTGTATTATCTAAATGACGACGACGGATATTATCCGGTTTAATATCTCGGTGAATAACTTTGTATTTATGAACAAATTCTAATGCTTCTAAAATTTCTATTAGGAGTTGAATAACATCAGATTCACTCATTTTTTGACCTGATATTAATTCATCACTCAAATCATTACCTTCGATATATTCTTGAACTATATAAAATTTCTGATATTCTTCTATGTGGGCTAAAAGTTGGGGAATTTGGTCATGCTTGCCTAACATTTCTAGGGTTACTGCTTCTTGGTCAAAAAGCCTTTTAAGTATTGTTAAAGTAGCTGGATCTGTACTGGCTGGTGTAAACTGCTTAACAACACAAAGAGGATTTCCTGGTCGTTTGGTGTCTTTCGCTAAAAAGGTAGTCCCAAATCCACCTTGTCCCAGATTTTGAATAATGTGATAACGCTTGTCTATAATCGTGCTTATCATTAGACTCACCCTGTACTCAGAATGCGTTTAGGATTGATTATGACACAAATTCTGACATCTACCCCACATTTTGCAGATATTAAAACAAATTTAGGAATTAAAAATTTAGAGAAATAAAAGCCTGAAAATATTGCCCAGCAAAGATTTCATTAGACAGGGGTAGCGATGAATGAATGGTTACAAGGAAATCCACTTTTATTGGCAGAAATACCGAATAATTTAAAATCACAAGAATCTAATTTAGAAGTTAGTGAAAGACTACGACAATTATCTATTGCATTAAGGGGTAGATAGTGTTAAACAGATAAAATTCTCAAGCACAGCATCGCAGATTATCCATGATAGAAACCGACTGGAAAACCGTCAAAACCTACGAAGACATCATCTACCAAAAAACCGACGGTATCGCCAAAATCACCATCAACCGTCCCCACAAACGGAACGCATTCCGTCCCAAAACCGTATTTGAACTATACGAAGCCTTTTGGGATGCCAAAGAAGATACCACCATTGGCGTAGTTTTATTTACTGGTGCAGGACCCCACACAGACGGTAAATACGCCTTTTGTTCAGGTGGAGATCAAAGTGTGCGGGGACAAGCAGGATATGTAGATGATGCTGGAATCCCCCGTTTAAACGTCCTCGACTTACAACGCCTCATTCGTTCCATGCCGAAAGTCGTAATTGCCCTAGTCGCGGGTTATGCTATTGGCGGAGGTCATGTTCTTCATTTAATTTGTGACTTAACCATTGCTGCTGATAACGCCATTTTTGGGCAAACAGGCCCCAAAGTAGGCAGTTTTGACGGTGGTTTTGGTGCAAGTTATTTAGCACGGATAGTAGGGCAAAAAAAAGCGCGAGAAATCTGGTTTCTCTGCCGTCAATATAACGCCCAAGCAGCCTTAGAAATGGGCTTAGTTAATACAGTCGTCCCCATAGAACAACTAGAAACAGAAGGCATAAAATGGGCGCAAGAAGTCTTAGAAAAAAGTCCCATTGCCATTCGTTGTCTCAAATCAGCATTTAACGCCGACTGTGACGGACAAGCTGGTTTACAAGAACTCTCCGGTAACGCTACTCTCCTTTATTACATGACAGAAGAAGGAGCAGAAGGAAAACAAGCATTTTTAGAAAAGCGTCCCCCTAACTTCCGGGATTTTCCCTGGTTGCCTTAAATTTATTCGCCGTTGCATAATGGCTGTATGAATTATCTTTCGCGCAAAGGCACAAAGGAGCAAAGGCGCAAAGTTTGAGATTTTGAAATATACCAAAATCGCACCTGTTGTGGAAGGTGCGATTTCCGAAGATGTCAAAATGGGAAACAGTGACAAATTGCCAGTCAAATTTTATTAAGGTGGACGGAAAATTGATGACCGTAATAATAGGTAGTTAAATTAGTACGCTCTGATTTTTTACTTCTTGTGCAGCGGAAGTAGGGATATCTTCAACAGAGGCTACTGTAAGATGATCCAAATCGGTCGGAAGAGTTTGAGCAGCCGAAAAAATAGGTCTGGCTACTGGTAAACTCCAAGCTTCTTCTAAGGTTTCCCAAGCAGGTGCAAAAGCTGCTAAGGCGAAAGGACAGGCCTTCCAAACCCCTTGAACTGGTGCGCTCAACTTTTCACACATACCACCACGACGACCCTGTGGTTGGTAATAACGACAATAACGACAGGTAGATGTTAAACGCTTAATTAGTTTCATGTGCCTTCATCTTCAATACCGTAGGACTAGTTATCACACTTATATATCTTGCTTCTTCATCAAAATAGGCATGAAAGGCGAAAACTCATTATTGGCTATAGGTTCTAGCGATTATTAGCGATAAACAAACTTTATGATGTCTTTAGATTCTTGTTATATTTGTAAATGATTATTGAAGTGTTCACACACTTGTTTTTGTCTGAAACGTAATGGGGATCAAGGTTAAAAGTTTTATTTTAGATTTGCTCATCTTGGAAAAACCTGACTTTAGATGGATTTAAAATTCATCCTTAGCATCTACTTTACTCAATGATTTATCATAGTTCAATATTTTTAATCAGGGCTTATTTTCTACCCTAACAGCTTAGTGCAGCAGAGAGAACAAACATCCCAGCGTTCTAGTTCACCCGGTGGAGTGGGACATTGACATTGGGGACATAAAGGGAGATGATGCGATCGCTCTTGCATCTTCTTCGCCCAATTCTCAAAAACACCCAAAGCATTGTCAAGACTAGATATAACTAACTTCTCAGTAGTTAAATCATCAACCACATAACTAGGATGTTCAGATGCCGAAACAGTTGGTTCTGTTCCCGTCGTTGAGGAATTTTTCCACTCTGCTGTCGAAAAACGAATATCCACCAAAGAGGTGGACAGCTTATCATTTAATTTCATCAATATTGTTTTCCGTCCAAAGGTCAAATTTTGCGCCCAAGCAGCACTAGAAGTTGCTACCCACACTACATCACGTTGAACTGACAAAGGACGAGTTTGAGCAGCAACCGCAGTCCCCACAACTTCCACCCAACACTTCAGCAACCGTGGAAATACCTGTTCTTGCCATTGTGGTGAACGTTGAATATTCCCTAAAACCTGATCAATTGACTTAAAAGACATATTTTGTTAGTAGTTTTACTATTTTAACTATTGTGGGACGGACAGCATTCTACAAATCGCTCACGCCTAAGTCTTGCCTGTCAAAATTGTGCAAATTGAATACAGTACACCTGAATTTACTAGTTAGGGAATAGGCAACAGCAGCATTTTCTCAGCTATACTTCTAACCAGTAAGTTAAGTAAAATAGCTGAATACTGGCAAACAATTTTCGCTACTATATTGAAAATTAATTTAATCATCTACCCTAACTCCATCTTAAACAATGAATCAAAATCCTCTTATAGATTCTTCACAAACACCAGTCTTAAACCCTGCTCTGACTACAGCACTGGCTAGTTTAGAAGTACAATTAGATCAAGAATTAACCAGATACCGACGGACACGCAAAAACGCCAGACAACAACCATTAAGCAGTGTAGAAAGTTACACAAGAAATAAAAAAACAGCCTTGTTAACAGATATTCAACTACCAGCAGTTCCTCCCATAGCCACTCCCCCAGAAAATCCGTTGTTGACGAAAGAGACTGAAGCAATTAATTTTCCCCAAGACTTTGCTATTTCCGAAATAGAAGAAACCCCCACCCCTCCAAACTTAGAAAAATCTAGCAGTAGTATAGTTCTCACCAAAATTCAACCTGTTGAAAACCAAACCCTCCTCACCACAAACGATACTCCTAAACAACCAGATGATTATTTAGAATCTAGTGAAGCATTATTACGGAGTTTGACTGCCGAAGCACCACAAACTCAAACTCCTAATTCTCCCAAATCCCGTGACAGTGTGCTATCCCCTATGGGAATTGGTTCAATGCTATTGCTATTGTTAGCAACTTTAACTTTAGGCTATGTAGTCTTAAATCCCAAAACTTTGCCTAAATTTAATTTCAGTAACTTACCAAACAATAATTCATCACCAATTGCGGTAAATACTGAAGTAATAGAAAATAATTCTCAACCAACTAGCGAACCCAAAATCACTCCCATAGCCAAATATCCTAATTTAGCTACCCAAGAATTTCGACAAATCAGAAATCCTCAAGATATCGTAGATTTAACACCAAAGATTAAACCTACTCCCCAAATCGTCCCCACTCCCCTAGCTATTCAACCCCCCATAATTCCTATAACTCCTATAACTCCATTACCCACTCTTTCCCCTCTTTCTACTCTTTCCACACCTCTACCAAAGCCTACAGCCACCGCATCACCCCTTACAGAAGATATGAAACTGTCAACTAACGGCTACTATTATATTATTGCTGATAATCAAGGCGACAAAGCTTTAACAGCAGCAAAGCAAGTAGTTCCTGATGCTTATTTATCACCCAATCAAAAATTTATTTATTTAGGTGCATTGAAAACCAAGGATGAGATTAAGCGGAAATTGCAAGAACTAGAAGCAAAAGGGATCAAAGGACGGTTAGAAGAGCCATAATAAAAAAAACCTTGGTATTGCTGAATTCAGGAATGAAATTTACTTAATTTTAATTCCGAAAACTCTTACCTTTGCGCCTTTGCGCCTTTGCGCCTTTGCGTGTTAGCGAAGCGGGGCGAAGCCTGGCTAATTCATACTCATTCGGTAGAGCCAATATGGAAGTTATTAACCGTATTCTGCGGGTGATTCGCGCTAATTTCAATAGTTTAGTCAGCAATGCAGAAGATCCAGAAAAAATTCTGGAAAAAGCTTTCATGGAAATGCAGGAGAATTTGGTACAATTGCGTCAAGGGGTAGCTCAAGCGATCGCCACCCAAAAGCGCACAGAACGCCAAGCAGCCGCAGGAGAATCCCAATCTGAGGAATGGTATCGTCGCGCCCAATTAGCCCTCCAGCAAGGCAATGAGTCTCTCGCACGGGAAGCCCTCACCAAACGCAAATTTTACCAAGAAACCGCTACAACCTTAACCAGTCAAATTCAACAGCAAAAAGATGTAGTAGCCAAATTAAAACAAGATATGCGGACTCTAGAGTTAAAACTGGCTGAAGTGAAAACCAAAAAAGATATGTATATCGCTCGCGCACGTTCGGCCGAAGCTTCTTATCGGCTTCAGGAAATGCTCACTGGTGCTTCTGCCACATCTAGTTTAGGTGCATTAGAACGAATGGAAGAAAAAGTTTTACAGATAGAAGCACAATCAGAAGTTGCTAGTACACTGGGTGGTGATGATCTAGAAAAAAGATTTGCATCCTTAGATTCTGATCATGATATTGATACAGAACTGGCAGCAATGAAAACTTATATGCTAAATCAAGGAGAAAATCCGCAACCAGATCATAATTTACCCAAAACACCCGAATAATAAGTTTGCTTGGTTAATATAGCTAATTGATAGGTTCATGATTCAGAATAGAAAAAAAGATAGTAATTCAGACTGGAAAGACTACATTGGCATGGGTAGCTATTAATATAGTAGAAAAGCTAACTATCTAACCAAGAGCGTAAACCTCTAAAGGAAAAATAAATTTATGGGATTATTTGATCGCCTTAAACGAGTAGTTGGTGCTAACCTCAACGATTTAGTCAGTAAAGCCGAAGATCCAGAAAAAATGCTGGAACAAGCCCTCTTGGAAATGCAAGAGGACATGGTGAAGTTGCGTCAAGGGGTAGCGCAAGCGATCGCTGCCCAAAAACGTACAGAGAAGCAGTATAATGAGGGACAAAATGAAATTAACAAGTGGCAACGCAACGCCCAACTTGCCCTCCAAAAAGGTGATGAAAACCTAGCACGTCAAGCATTAGAGCGGAAGAAAACTTACACTGATACTGCTACGGCTTTAAAAACTAGTCTAGATCAGCAAACTGTTCAAGTTGAAGGTCTCAAAAAGAATTTAATCCAGTTAGAGAGCAAAATTTCTGAAGCCAAAACCAAGAAAGAAATGCTCAAAGCCAGGATTACTGCGGCCAAAGCCCAAGAACAATTGGGAAATATGGTGAGTGGGATGAGTACCAGCAGTGCCATGTCCGCTTTTGAGCGCATGGAAGAAAAAGTGTTGCTTCAAGAATCTCGCGCTCAGTCTACCGCAGAATTAGTAGGTTCAGATTTAGAAAACCAATTTGCACGTTTGGAATCTGGTAGTGATGTTGATGATGAATTAGCTGCAATGAAAGCATCGCTCGCACCTGCACCCGAACCAAAACTACTCACCCCAGAACAACCCAGCACCGCAACTCCAGCACAACCAACCAGTACAACTAAACCTGCTCAACCAGTTGATGCTGAATTAGAGGCTCTACGCAAACAATTGGATAATCTGTAGTTTTTACAGATAATTTAATCCAGTTAATCCCACATATCTTAGTTGTGGGATTTTGCTTCATTTTTAAAGACGAAAAATTTATATAGTAAATCTTTTATAATCTAAAATCCAAAATGGCATGACAACTGACTCTCAGATTGGGATAGAGTATTTTGTAAACGAACTTCATTAATTTATGCTACCTTTATGGAGACTATGATGAACAAGGGTGTAATCACTATCACTGATGCTGAGTTTGAAACAGAAGTATTAAAAGCCGAGCAGCCTGTATTGGTCTATTTTTGGGCTTCCTGGTGTGGTCCTTGTCAATTGATGTCACCACTGATTAACTTGGCTGCAACAACTTATGGCGATCGCCTAAAAATTGTTAAAATAGAAGCTGACCCTAATCCACTCACCGTCAAGGAATATCGGGTAGAAGGTCTTCCCGCTCTTAGGTTACTAAGAGGAGAAACAGTATTAGAATCTACTGAAGGAGTAATTAGTAAAAATAAATTACTCAGTTTTTTAGATCAGCATTTAAATAATAATTAGTTACCCGTCAGTGATCAAAACTCCATAGTTTCTGATCACTCACTCATGACTAATGACCAATGACTAATAATTAAAATGCAATTTGCCACCCGGTTACAACCTTTAAAATCTAATGTATTTGCGGATATGGACACAGCCAAGACCATTGCTTTGGCTGCTGGAAGAGAATTAATTGATTTGTCCTTGGGTTCTTCAGATTTACCAGCCGAGAATCACGTCATAGAAGCGATCGCCCAATCTCTCCATGATCCTAGCACTCATGGCTACTTATTATTTCGTGGTACTCAAAATTTCCGTCAAGCCGCAGCCCAGTGGTACGAGCAAAAATTCGGTATCCCAGTTGACCCAGAAACAGAAGTTTTACCCCTGATTGGTTCTCAAGAAGGGACAGCCCATTTGCCTTTAGCCGTGCTTAATCCCGGCGATTTTGCTTTATTATTAGATCCTGGTTATCCTTCCCATGCCGGGGGAGTATACTTGGCTGGTGGTCAAATTTACCCCATGCCATTAAAACCAGAAAATAACTTTTTACCAGTTTTAAGTGATATTCCCGCCAACATTTTAGCCCAGTCGCGGTTAATGGTATTAAGCTATCCCCATAATCCTACCAGTGCGATCGCCCCGTTATCCTTCTTTCAAGAAGCCGTAGCCTTTTGTCAACAACATAATATAGTTCTTGTTCACGATTTCCCCTACGTAGATTTAGTTTTCACAGCAGAAACCCAAAATCCAAAATCCCCTGTTCCCTCAATTTTGCAAGCTGACACCGAAAAAAGCGTCTCTATTGAATTCTTTACCCTGTCTAAGTCTTATAATATGGGTGGCTTCCGCATTGGTTATGCAATTGGGAATCCGCAATTAATTCAAGCCTTAAAGCAAATCAAAGCCACCGTTGATTTTAACCAATATTTGGGAATTTTGAACGGAGCGATCGCTGCCCTCACCGGACCCCAAGATGGTGTAAAATCTGCCGTTGATACTTTTCGTCAACGCCGCGACACCTTCATCAAAGCCTTACACCGTATTGGTTGGAACGTTCCCACACCCCAAGCCACAATGTACATTTGGGCAAAACTACCCCCACAATGGAGTCATAATTCCATAGAATTCTGCACCGAATTAGTTAAACAAACAGGTGTAGCAGCTTCCCCAGGAGTCGGCTTTGGTAAATTTGGTGAAGGATACGTTCGGTTTGCGTTAGTGCAGAAACCAGAAATCCTAGAAACTGCTGTAGAGAGAATTTCCCAGTTCCTCTATTAACTCAAGTTGCTAGTCATCTAATTGAGCCTGGTAATTGGTAATTGGTAAATTTCTCATCCTGTTAATCCTTTAATCGGTGGATATCCTGATATGGCTTGCGCCACGCTACGCTATCAGACAGTTTACCATTCTCATACTCAAATCCAACCATTTAGACTGAGTAATAGGCGCACTAGTAGAAATATAATCAACACCAGTTTCCGCCACAGCGCGAACAGTCTCCAAAGTTACATTTCCCGAAGCCTCAATCTTCACCCGACTATCTTCTTCACGAATCAATAATACAGCTTCACTCATCATAGACAAAGACATATTATCCAACATAATAATATCAACTTTGTGCTGTAACGCTTCCCGCACCTGAGCTAAATTTTCCGTTTCCACCTCAATAGTCAGAGGATAAGGAACATGAGAACGAATGCGGGTAACAGCCTCCCCAATTCCTCCAGCAGCAACAATATGATTATCCTTAATCATCACCGCATCATCCAAACCCATGCGGTGATTCATCGCCCCACCCAAAGCACTAGCGTACTTCTCCAAAATCCTCAACCCTGGAGTAGTTTTACGAGTATCCACCAATTGAGCAGGTAAGTCAGCTATTTTTTTCACATATATATTAGTCAAACTCGCAATTCCACTTAACCGCATCACCAAATTCAACGCCACCCGTTCCCCCATCAACAGCGTATCAAGAGAACCATTGATTTCTGCTATCACCTGTCCCGGTTCAGATGGTGTACCCTCATCAGTCAAACTGATAAAATCAACCTCATTATTTAAAAGCTTAAACACCCTAGCCGCAACTGGTAAACCCGCAATTATCCCCGGTGCTTTAGCTATCCACTTAGCTTGTCCTCTCGCGGAATTTGGGGATAATAAAGATTGAGTAGTGCGATCTCCTCTACCAATATCTTCCAACAACCAACTTTGCAACAATTGATCCAGCACCAAAAACGGTGGTAGTACAGCCACTGAACTCTTCATATCATCTTCTAATATCTATATCCACTCAACACTATCAATAATTGTCTTCC